>JBEGTP010000171.1:0-14561 GCA_041179365.1 Pseudomonadota bacterium | reverse complement strand
GGGGAGGGGGCCGAAGCCCGGACGTCAACGCCTAATTAAAGCGACCGTGGGGGGATGATCCAGCTCATCCTCCGCCGTCTGGGTGTTGCCATCCCGACGCTGCTCGTTGTTATTTTTCTTTCTTTTGTGCTGATGCGTGCAGCGCCGGGCGGGCCGTTTGATGGCGAGCGTCCGCTTGCGCCTGAAACGCGCGCCGCGCTCGTTAAGGCTTATGGCCTTGATCAAACGCTTCCGCAGCAGTTCGGCCTCTATCTCACGCGGCTTGCGCACGGAGACTTCGGGCCAAGCCTAGTTTACCGCGATTTCTCGGTGACGGATCTGGTCGCCAAGGGGCTGCCGCTCTCGCTCACACTGGGCGGATTGGCGCTGGTCTTTGCTTTGGTGTTCGGCGTTGTCGCCGGGCTTTTTGCCGCGACACACGCACACAAATGGCCCGATCAGATTATCGGCATTGGCGCTACGATCCTTACCGCGCTGCCAAGCTTTGTGACCGCGCCGTTGCTTGTGCTTATTTTCGGCCTCTCGCTTGGCTGGTTCCCCGTGTCTGGATGGAATGACGGAGCGCTGGTCAATATGGTTTTGCCCGTTATCGCGCTGGCATTGCCCTATACCGGGTCGATTGCAAAGCTAACCCGCGCCGGTCTCGCGACCACGCTTGACGAGGACCATGTTCGCACGGCGCGCGCGCGCGGTCTCTCGCCGTTTCGGGTCTTGATGGTCCATGCGCTCCGCCCCGCGCTGGTGCCTGTGGCAAGCTATATTGGGCCTGCGGCGGCGGGTCTGCTCACCGGCGCTGTCGTGATCGAAACGGTGTTCGCGCTTCCCGGTCTCGGCCGGTATTTCGTTCAAGGCGCGCTCAACCGGGATTACCCGCTCGTTCTCGGTGTTGTGACCCTTTATGCCGGGCTTATCATCGTGTTCAACCTGCTTGCAGACCTTGCATATGGTTGGCTCGATCCCCGGGTGCGCGGGTGAGAACGCCGCTCTTTGTTGCGGCATTTTTGCTTGCGATGGCCCTCCTGCTACCGCCCTTTTTGCCGTGGTCTTATGATGCGATTGATTGGGATGCCGTGCGCGCGCCGCCGCTTACCGGGCACCATTTGATTGGCACGGATAGCGTCGGGCGCGATCTTTTGGCGCGCACCTTGGTCGGGACCCGCCTGACATTGAGCGTCGCCTTAGCCGCCGCAAGTGTTGCGCTGGTGATTGGTGTCGCGTGGGGCGCTGTGGCGGGCTGGGTTGGCGGTAAAACCGATGAGCTGATGATGCGGATCGTTGACGCGCTCTACGCGCTGCCCTTCATGTTCATCGTCATCTTGCTGATGGTAGTCTTTGGCCGCTCAATCCTGCTTGTGTTTCTTGGCATTGGCATGGTCGAATGGTTGACGATGGCGCGCGTGGTGCGCGGCCAGGTGATGCAGCTCAAAAACCGGCCTTTCATTCTGGCGGCCGAAGCGGCGGGACAGAGCGGGCCTTCGATCCTGCGGCGTCATATCCTCCCCAACGTCGCGGGTGTCGCGCTTGCCTATCTAATGCTCACAGTGCCGCAGGTTGTGATGGTTGAGAGTTTTCTTTCGTTCCTCGGCCTCGGTGTGCAGGAGCCGATGACCTCGCTCGGCATTCTCGTGAAAGAGGGCGCGGACGATATGGATGTCGCGCCGATCGCGCTGCTTGTGCCCGGAGGCATCCTCGTGACGCTGCTCGTGTGCCTAACATTGGCGGGCGAAAAGCTGCGAGGTCGGATGGCACCATGACGGCTTATGTGGTTGAAGATCTGCGCGTGATGATCGGGGGGGAGGCGCTGGTGCACAGCATCAGCTTCGCGATTGCGCCGGGCGAATGCCTTGCCCTTGTAGGCGAATCAGGGTCGGGCAAATCGCTGACTTGCATGACGCCCTTTGGCCTCTCAGCGGGCAGCGCAACGGGGTCTGCGCGCTTGGCGGGCGTTGAGCTCTGTGGGCTTGCTGAGGCAGCGCTCCGCCCTGTGCGGGCGGCAAAGGTCGGCTTTGTGTTTCAGCAGCCACTCACGGCGCTGACACCGCATCTGACGATAGGCGCGCAACTGAGGGAGGCCGCGATGCAGGCCGGCGCACCTGCGCCGACGCGCGAAGGGCTCGCGGCGATGCTGGCGCGGGTTGATCTGCCCGATCCCCATGAAAAGCTTGATGCGTATCCGCACCGCCTTTCGGGCGGCCAACGCCAGCGCGTCCTCATCGCGGCGGCGATTGCGCATCATCCGCGCCTGCTTGTCGCCGATGAGCCGACAACCGCCCTTGATGCGTCACTTCGCCATGAAATTATGGACCTGATCGACCGACTGCGCGCCGAAGAAGGAATGGCCGTCCTCCTCGTGAGCCACGATCTTGCCAGTGTTCGGGGCCATGCCGATCAGGTCATTGTGCTTAAGGACGGCGCTATGATCGAGCAAGGGCACACGGCGGCAGTGCTCTCCAAGCCTCAACAGGCCTACACCCGAGCCTTGATCGCCGCTGTGCCAATGCTCGATGCCCCGCTTCCCAAACGCGGTGCGGTTGGAGAACCACTGCTGGAGGCGAAAGCGATTGCGGTCAGTTTCGCCCGTCCGGGGTGGCGACGCGGGCAGCTTCAAGCGGTGAGCGGTGTTGATCTTCTGGTCCGCGAGGGAGAGTCGGTCGCGCTTGTTGGCGAATCAGGATCGGGCAAGTCTACGCTTGGGCGCGCGCTTGCCCGGCTTGGCCCGTGTGATCGTGGGACTGTGACATGGCGCGGTGCGCCTTTGCCTGCGCGCGGATCCATGACGCCAGCCCATCGCCGCTTGATCCAGCCCGTCTTTCAAGATCCTCTCGCCAGCTTGGACCCGCGCTGGCGCGTGCGCGACATCATAGCCGAGCCCTTAGCGGCGCTGGCCCCACACAAATCCATTGACGCGGCGGTTGCAGAGGCGATGGCGGCGGTTGAGCTTGAAGATTCCCTGCTTGACCGTGCGCCGCGCGCGCTCTCGGGCGGGCAGGCGCAACGCGTTGCTTTGGCACGGGCGCTTGTCGCGGATCCTGAACTGCTTTTGCTGGATGAAGCCACATCGGCGCTCGATGTCTTGGTCGCGGCGCACATCATCGCGCTTTTGCAAAAGCTACAGGCCGAACGCGGCCTTTCTATTCTTGCCATCACGCATGATCTTGCGCTGGCGCGGCTGTTTTGCCACCGGATCATTGTGCTCGATCAAGGGAATATTGTGGAGCAAGGCGAGGCGGAGGCACTCATCGCAGCCCCCGCCCACCCTGTTACCCAGCGGCTTGTCGCCGCGAGCAAACGCTAGAAGCTAGCGCCCAGTGTCACAACAACACCGCCTTTGCTGGCGTTGCGGCCCGTTGGCGTCAGGAAGACGCCGTTGGTATCAACATATTGCACGCCGAGGCTAAGCGCCTTGTAGGTATAGCTCGCACCGACACTCCAGTCGGTATAGCCATTGCCAATAGCAAACCAGCTAGGCCCATAGGTATGGCCAATATGACCCGTTAGGCCAAAAGGTGTGTTCGGGATCGAGGCCGAAAGATCGCCCGCGATATAAACATTATCCTGCTTCGGCCCCGTCTGATTGAGCGCCAGCGCCTTTTGCTTAGGCGCATAATTGACCGTTGCTTTGCCTGTAACAGGCCCAAAACTATGCGAAATGGCGACATAGGGCTCGATCAGATTTGACTTTGTAAGGTCGCCTGTAAGCTTGGTCTTAGGGTAAACATAAAAGATTGCGCCAACATCAAATGTGGTGCCGTCGTAGCTCTTTTTGAAGCCGCCAATGACGTCAATCTCTTGATGAGACTGGCCTGAAGCAGTGACATAATCATCAACCGATGATCCCCATACGCCGAGGTAAAGGCCAGATTGGTGGGATACGGTAATGCCGGCCTGAATTGCGGCTTGTTTGTCAGTTTGCGAAATGCCGCGAAAGCGATAATCCGAAACAACAGTGGCTGACCCGTTGATCGTCACAGCGGGCGGTGGATCGGTTTCATCAGCAAAAGCTGGTGTTGCCATAACGGCGAGCGAAAGGCCCAAAAGGCCCAAGGACGTGCGCATAAAATTCCCCTTTGGGTTAGGTTGCGTCGTCCCACCTGCGTTTTTGCGTCTGGCCTCGTTATGGGCCACGATCAGCAATAACTTGTCTTTCATGGCTAAGCTGCGTCGCGAGCGCAAGCAAAAAACGTCAGTGATGCTGACGTATTATACGACTGCGTTGCAGCCATGCAACACCCGGCTCGGACTCACTGTCCTTCATGCAGCGCGAGAAAGGTACGGATCCAAGCTGCGGTGTTCACGAGTCCGCCAAAGGGATAAAAATGGAGGCCAACTTTCCCAAGCGGTTCGCCGCTCAAGCCTTGGGCCAAGGCTCGCACATATTTGTCAGGCCCGGTCGGCTGCATGAGTTTTGTGAGCGATAGGCCGTATTTTTTGAGCACGCTTGATGAGGCTGATACGCCGCACCGCGCCGAGAAACGGATGAGCGCCGTGGCGCTTGCCGGGCCTGGTACGCCAAGCCTGACGGGCGTATCAATGCCGCGTGCGCGCAGTGCGCGAAGCCAAGTCAAGACAGGGACTGCATCAAATCCAAATTGCGTCAGGATGCTGGCCTCCATCCCACTCGCCCGGATCGCCGCGACCTTGTCTTCAAGCGCAGCCCAAAGCAGTTCTGCTCCAATCTTTGGATGCCCCTCTGGATAGCCAGCAATACCGACCGAGCGCACGCCGTAGCGCTGTAAAATGCCCGAGCGAATGATCGAGAGCGCATCGGGATAGGGGCCGTCGGGCGTATCGGGATCCCCAGCGACAACAAACACCTCGTCGCATGCACCGGCTTTCGCGAGGGCTTCCATATACGCAATGAGTTCGGCTTCAGATCCTATGCGGCGCGCCGAGATATGGGGCACGGGCTTGAGCCGTAGCCGCGCGATTTCGGCCGCCGCGGCCACGCGCTTGGCGGCGTCTTCCTTCGGCAAGAAAGTGACCGAGACGCGCGTGCCCAGTTTGACGATGGCTGCGGCCTCCGCGAGCTCGGTTGCGTCCTTGGCCGTGATCTCGATCGAATGTCCGTCCAGCAGCGTCTGGATATCCATCCACGCGGGCGTGATCTGGAAAACGGGTGCGTTCATCAGGCACCGCGCTCTGTGCGCCAGCCCTGCTGATAGGTTTCACGGGCAACGCGGCTATACGGAACCGAGCTGACAATGGCACGCACTTCGATTTGCTTATGCGGCTCAACCGTTGTCTTTTTCGTGCCGCCATTTTCTTCGCCCCACACAACACGAAGCTCGGTGCCAACCGGGATCTCATGGTCAATCGTGGCAAGGCTCAGCGCTTGCTTTTCATTATAGCTATAGCCGGTGAACATCGAGAGGCCGACGGTGCGCCCACCCGCATCGACAACGCGATCATAGTTTGACGACGCGTAGTTCGCGAGCGGCACATCGAAGAATTTATATTGGTCACCGTCAGGATTAAAGAGTGATGCCATGATCTTGCCCATATCTTCGGCATTCCAGGCAAGAGTTACCTTGTTGCGCTGTTCCGCTGGGTTCATCGCTTCAAGGGCCTCGCGGCCATGGAAATCATGATCAAATTTCACGAAGGGGCCGTAGCCAAGCTCCCAAGGGTTGAGATAATAATCCTCGATCGAGTCTGACACGAAGCTTCCGCCAATGCCGCCGGTCGCTTCATAGCTATCAGCGCCGAGCCATTCACGATAGCTCTTGAGCTTCTCGCCGGTGTAGATCGCGGGGAGAGGCGAGGGTATCCAGCCCGATTCCAGCGTGTTTGACGGATAAGCCCGACTGCCGCAGGGGACGATGCCAAATTCTTTGCCTGCTTCAAGAATGGCGGCGCGAATGTCTTCCTGCTCTTCGTAGGGGCCCCAGATTTCAAGGCCGGGCGCGCCCGACATGCCGTGACGCAGCGTGCGCACTTTGCGGCCTGCGATATTCATCTCGCTCATGTTGAAAAACTTAAGCTGCTCAAGCGCGCCGCCGTGAAGCTTTTCGATGATGGCCCAAGCGTTCGGTCCTTGAATTTGGAAGCGCCAGCAGCTGCGGGTAACCGGTTTGCCCATCGGGCGCGCTGGAGAGCGATCGTCATGTTCGAGCACAACATCATAGCCACCCGTTGCCGCGTGATAGCGCAGCCAGTTTGAGGCGGGCGCGCGCCCAACATAAACAAACTCTTCTTCGGCAAGCCAGAAGATGATGCCATCACCGATGACATGTCCGTAAGGGGTGGTTGGCACATATTGCTTAGCTTTGTTGACCGCCCAGCCCTTCATCGTATTAATCGCGGTATCGCTGATCAACTTGAGCGCATCCTTGCCGCGAATGTAGAGATTGACCATGTGGTGCGATTGATCAAACAGGACGGCGCTGTGCTGCCATGCCCATTGCTCGGAACGCCAGTTGTGGAATTCTGGGGCGACAACGGGATAAACATAGGCCCCAATTTGCGCATTCCGCAGCAGCTCTACCGTGTTGCCCGCGTTTGCGAGGACCTGTTCAAGATTTGTTGCGGCCACGGCCGATTCTCCTTTTAAAAATTTTGTATGCAACACATACTATAAATTCTAGGGAGTGCAAATGATATCAACCCGTCGTTGTGCAAAACGACATACCGAGAGAGGAAAGAGACGCGTGACAAACCCTCATATATTGACACTGTCGTGCGATGACCGCCCCGGCCTTGTCGCCGAAGTGACGGGCCTATTGGCTGGCATGAAATGCAATATCCTCGAGTCGCAGCAGTTTAACGACACTGATGATAATCAGTTTTTCCTGCGCGTGGTCATCGATCTATTGGAAGGAGCCCCTTCGCCCGGCATTTTGAAGTCTGAATTGGGATGGCTCGAAAAAGAGGGGCATGTCAATTGGTCGTTGCGCGCGGTCCATGAAAAGCGGCGCGTCTTGCTGCTGGTTTCCAAATTCGATCATTGCTTGGGCGATTTGCTTTACCGCGTCCGCATCAATGAGCTCGGCATGGAGCCTGTCGGGATCATCTGCAATCATCCGCGCGATGCGCTTCAAGTCTCGATGATCGGCGAAATTCCCTTTCATTATCTACCGGTCACCAAAGAAACCAAGGCTGAGCAAGAGGCTGCGATCAAGCAAATTGTAGCCTCAAGTGGCGCTGAGCTTGTTGTCCTCGCGCGCTATATGCAAATTCTGTCAGACGATCTGGCCACATTCCTTTCAGGTCGCTGCATCAACATTCACCACAGCTTTTTGCCGGGCTTCAAAGGGGCGAAGCCCTATCACCAAGCCTTTGCGCGCGGCGTCAAGATGATCGGCGCGACAGCCCATTATGTAACAGCCGATCTGGACGAAGGCCCGATTATCCACCAAGATGTCGAACCGATCAGCCATGCCGATACGCCCGACGATCTGGTGCGCAAAGGACGCGACATTGAGCGCCGGGTTTTGGCTGAAGCTGTGCGGCTTCATATCGCAGACCGTGTATTGATGAACGGCGGGAAAACGGTGGTTTTCAAAGGATAGGACAGGCCAATGAAGGTAAACGCACTCGACCATGTCAACATCATTGCAGCGGATTTGGACGGCACGGCGCGCTTCTATGCCGAGGTTTTTGATCTTGAGCGTCGCAATGCGCCGCCTCCGCTCACCCCTGAAAATGCGCAGTGGATGTTTGACGATTCTGGGCGCGCGATCCTGCACATCAACAGCCTAGAATGTGGGCGGACCTATGAGCGCGAAGTCAACCCCGGGCCGACGGGTTCGATCCATCATGTCGCGCTCAATTGCGCGGGTTATGACGATGCTGTGGCGCGCCTCGACGCGCGGAATATGGCGTATCAAACCAATCTGGTAGCAGCCATTGGGTTACGGCAAGTGTTTACGATCGATCCAAACGGTGTGCTTTTAGAGCTCAATTTCTTCGGAGATTAAGCGAGACGCGCGTTCCTAGCGCTTATCCAACATGCCATCCTCGCAGGTCTGAATTAGTCCCTAGCGAGTGCGAAGAGTGTCGTTCCTTCATAGCGCGGCTCATAGGGGTTATAGACCGGGTCTGCTCGAAAGGGCGTTGGATCGACCGCAACTTCGCTCAGCCCCGCAACCTTGAACGTTCCCAGCTTCACTTCGCGCGGCGGCATCCCATCGCGCTCCAGCGCCACCCCGTCGATATAGAGCTCATCATGACGCGTATAGAGAATATACGGCGCGAGCCTGAAGCGGGTTTTGTTATAAACCGCGCTTAAACAGGTTTTGAGGGCAATCGCCTCAAGAATAGGTTTGTTTGATTCCATAACCCCACTCAGCGAAAGTGGCGCGCCAAGTCCAGCAAAGAATGCCTAAGCGCCGCAAAATTTTGTCAAACAGCGCTACTGGACATGGCCCGACCAAGTGCGAAGGCCCGGCAGTGTATGGTCAGGCATGGCAAGTGCTTTGGCGACCGCGGGACGCGCGGTCATCTTTTCGCGCCACGCCACCAGACGAGGGCAACGGGCGGCAATCTCAAGTTCTGGAAACATCCGCTCGACCATCGCGCCGCAGTGCGAATAGAAATTAATGTCCGCCAGCGTATAGTCATCACCCGCAAGCCAAGCCGAGTTCGCAAACTGCGCCTCTATTTTATCAACAGCATATTCAATTTTGCGCGTCGCATTGGCAAGGTCTGCTTCTGAAAAGCCTGAGCGGGCGGTCATCCATTTCTGGCGCTGATCGGGCAAAGGGATGCGCGCCATCAGCGTCTCAAATTCACCGCTTTCAATGCCTTGCGTGATGACACGGATCATCCTGTGCCACCCGTGCATCGAGACATGGTTCATGACATGCTCATCGACGAACTTGTTCCAATAGCGCATCCGCGCAGCGCCTTCGGGATCACGCGGGCGGAGCGGAACATCCGGGAAGACATCCTCCAGATATTCGTTGATAACCGTCGTATGCGTAATGATCACGCCGTCATGATCAAGCACCGGCACCTGGCCCTCAGGGTTGATCGCGGTAAACCACGCTGAATGCTGTTCAAACTTGTGGAGATCAACGTAGATGCTCTCGAACGGCAGCGCCTTCTCAAAAAGAGGGATCATCGATTTGAGTGAATTTGCCAGGGGCTCGGCATGATAATATTTGAGCATCAGTGTCTCCAAATTGCGCAGCCAACGGGTGCCGCGCCATGCTCTTGGAGGAGCTATTTTGCATAATCAAAATAAAAAAGCGGAGGTGCCGAGCCTCGCTCAGCACCTCCAAGGCTATCACAGAACGGGAAATGGGTTCGGTTCTGGTGAAGAGATGGGCCCCACAGCGGCGGTCACCTTGTGAAAAGTTTCGGCGTAGTGCGGGTGTTCTGTGCCCATTAGACGGTCCCAATAGGTAAAATAGAGACCGTAATTATATTTGAATGTGCCGGAGTGATGGAGGTCATGATGCGTCGTCGTGTTATTCCAGCGGGTGAGTGGGTTTGACAGCCACCAGCGAGGATGCACTTCCATGCCTGCATGACCCATTACGTTGCGGATGATTTGAAAAGCAAGAAAGACAAAAACTACCCAGCCCGGCGTGGCAACGAACAGCTGCCAAAGCGGCATGAACAGCGCCATCATCAGCGCCTCAGGCACAGCAAAACTGTACGCAGCAAAGGGCGTTGGTGTAATGGAAAGGTGATGGTGCCGATGGAATAATCGGAACAAGCGCGGGTGATGCATCGCTCGGTGGACCCAATAGAAATAGGCGTCATGCCCAATGATAATTCCCGCGAGGACGACTAAATCAAAGCCGAGACCGAAGCTGCCCTCAACAGCTTGAAAAATACCAACATTGATTCCCCAGATGACGAAGATTGTGACTGAGATGTAAACCACGCATGTCTGCAGAGAGGAAAAAAACTCTCGCCTAATATCCGCAGCGCTGGCTTTGCGTTTTTGGATCTTCCGGCTCGCAAAGGCGGTTCGCCTGAGCCCCCAAACAATCGCGGCCATACCGCATGACGCGATCAGATAACGACCAAAATCAAAGGCAAATGATGTCGGTCCGTGGCGGATGAGTGTGTCCAAGATACTAAAAGATTGGGGCATGCTGCGCTCCTGCGACTATGAAGCTCCCGCCCTATCGCGTGACACTCTTGTTTGGCTCACCATCATTCAAATCCGGCTAGTCGATTTCGAAAACGATAAGGCTTCTATGCGTTCACGCCGTTCCAATATGATTGACAGGGGGCCTAGCTTGCCTGATTTCGATAGGCGCTTGGCGTAATGCCTTCGGCCTCCCGAAAGGCGCGATTGAACGGACCAAGCGATCCAAAGCCGGCATCCAGCGCGATTGTCAGGATCGGAACGCTCTTTTGCGATGGATCCGTAAGGGCAGCTTTGACCTCCCTCAAACGAAAGCCATTGAGAAATTGCGAAAAATTGCGGTAACGCAGATGCTGGTTAATTAGGCGGCGCAGGCGGTATTCCTGTTCTCCTAATTGGGAAGCCAGCTTGGCAATGGTCATCTCCTCATCTCGGTGTGGCAATTCAGATTCCATATGCGCAATGAGGCGCACGGCGAGGGGATCGTCACTGTGCGGCGACGGCGCGGCGGTAGGCGGAGCAAAAGCGGCGAACAGATCCCGTTCGCGCAGGCGAAACATCGCCGCGCAGAGAAGCGCGGAAGTAATAAAAATACTGAACTGCGTCACCGAACGCAAAGACTCTGGCGCCCCAAAAGCGAAAACTGCAATTTCAACGCTGTTGACCATTAGCGCGAGTCCGCCGATTGCCGCCACAAGCTGAAGCCGCAATACACGCCTCGGCTCAACCAAATCGTCAGCACGCCCCCGCCAAGCAACCCAAAGGCCAGACAGCCCCAAAAGAAACCACATACTGCGGAGAAGCGTAAACCAGAGCAGCGAAAATGATGGCATCTTGTCGATGAGAAACATATCGATTGCCGCGACGAGGAGCGTCGGTGCAATCGCAATTGCCCAACTTCGCCAGGTAAATCGAACAGTGTCGTCAAACCAGGCGCGACTGAATAGCCAAAAAGCGCCAAACACCGCAGATGACCCAGCATCAAAAAGGACGTCGAGGGCGGCAATGTTGCTCGTCTGCCCCGGTATGGTGGCGATGACGTGGCAGATGATCGCCACATTCATCACCAGCGCCAGCCGTGCCGCCAATGCGCTGCGGAAATCGCGAATCAGTGTCCAGCTCCAGACACCGAGCAGCGCGATTGTACCGCCGCGCGCCATCAAATCAAAATCTCCGAAACTAATCACAGGTGTGAGCTTGGCACGCAGCGGCGGCCTGAGCTAGCTGATTTCGGAATCAATCAGGACCGGGGGATCAGCGTGCCGAGCATCCCACCGTCAACAGCAATCGACTGGGCGGTGATATGGCTTGCAGCATCGGAGAGGAGGAAGCAGACGAGTTCTGCGCATTCCTCTGGCTGACCAACGCGGCCTTGGGGAACGCTCGCGCCCATCGCCTTTAAGGCCGCCTCTGTCGCGCCGCCCGGAATGGAGTCGAGCAGCGGAGTCTCGATAAACCCCGGGATCAGGCAATTGACGCGGACCGCGTGCGGCGCGGCTTCGACAGCCGCCGCCCGCGCGAGGCCGAGAACGGCGTGCTTGCTGGCGACATAGCCCGCATTCATCGGCATGCCGCGCTCGCTCGCGAGACTCCCGGTGACGACGATGCTCCCCGCCTTGCGTTCGATCATCCCGCCGATCACGTGGCGGATCGAGAGAAAGACGCTGGTGAGATTGGTCGCAATCAGGCTGTCCCAATTCGCATCACTGAAATGGGGGAAGGGGGCAAATTCCCCGCCGAAGCCGGCATTGGCAAAGAGGCCGTGCGGTGGACCATGGGCGGCGATCGCTGCATCAAATGCAGAGGCGAGCGACGCGCGGTCAGCAACGTCGGCGCTAAAGGCTTTCGTATTCCCACCAATCTCGGCCACGGCAGTGGCAAGATTTTCCTTGCTCCGGGCAATCAGCGAAACACTCGCCCCGCGCTTGCCCAGCATGATCGCCGTCGCGCGGCCAATGCCGGTGGATGCACCCGTGACGATGATGTGTTTGCCGCTGAAATCAGTCATCGAATAAACGCCTCCCAGACACCTTCGGGTTCCCAGATTGCATCCATCGCCGCACGTGCTTTTGTCTCGCCCAAGCTCAAAACATCCCGGTAATAGCGATAGAAGAATGCGGTCACTCGGTAGTTCGCGATACAATGAACGTGCACTTGGTCACATTTCGTCGCCTCAAATGCGGCAACAAAGGCTTCGAAATCGGCCTCAGTTGGCGCCGAAAAATCAACCGGAATATGACTATAGGCCATGCCGAGCGCTGCAACGCTCGCAGCTTCATCAGGCAGAGCTTTTTCATGGGTGTGGAGCGCAAGATTGATGACGTGCTTTACGCCCGCCGCCGCGAGCCCCGCGAGTTGTTCTTCGTTTGGCTGTCCTGATGTCGTGACGCGCGCATCGAGCCGAACCCAATGATAGAGTGTTTGAGGATCGCGCGCCTCGATCATCACACCAGCCCCAGCACCCGCGCTGCATTATCCTTCATGATTCCCGGCATCACTTCATCCTTGAAGCCGACGGTTTTGGCCGCTTCGATCCACTTTTGCGGGTGGATGAGTGGGAAGTCGCTGCCGAACAGCATCTTCTTCTTGAGCTGCGTGTTGGCATATTGGATGATCTGCGGCGCGAAATATTTGGGGCTCCAGCCGCTCAGATCAATGAACACATTATCCTTGTGCAGCGCCATCGAAAGCGACTCATCAACCCACGGCCAGCTGGGGTGGGCGAGGATGATCTTCATATCGGGAAAGTCGACTGCAACATCATCGATCAGCATCGGCTGACCGTATTTCAGCCGCACCCCGCCGCCGCCCGGCATGCCAGTGCCCATTCCGCTGTGGCCGGTGTGAAATATGGCGGGGAGTTTATATTCGGCAATCACTTCATAAAGCGGGTAGGCAACCCGGTCTGCCGGATGGATATCCTGCATGATGCCGTGGAATTTGAAGCCCTTAACGCCTTCATTCTCGATCAAGTCGCGGGCTTCGCGTGCGCCCATTTTGCCCTTATGCGGGTCAATCGAGGCAAAGGGGATGCAGATGTCGTCATTTTTCGCGGCCATCCGCGCGACTTCAAGATTGCTGATCCGCTTTGCCCCAAGTCCGCTTTCACAATCGACGGTGAACAGGCAGAATGCGATTTCTTGCTCGCGGTAAATGTCCATGATCTCGGGCATTTTGGGCCGTTCGCGGGGTGACTTGAAATAGGCGCTCGCCGCGTCAAAGAATTTGCCCATGACCGGATCTTCGGGATCATGGCACGAGACTTCGGCGTGGACATGGACGTCGATGGCTTTGATTTTGGTCAAGTCTATGGGCATTAAATTTCCTTATGCGTCATGGTGAACGAAGCGAAGCAATCCAGACTGGTTGCTAGGTGCGCTGGATTGCCGCGTCGCTCCGCTCATCGCATTGACGACTACAATTGTATAATCACAGTCTTGGTTTCAAGATAGGCCTCAACCCCTTGTCGACCCTGTTCGCGGCCAATGCCCGATTGCTTATACCCGCCAAAAGGCAGCGCGGTATCGATCATCGCGTGGCAATTGCCCCACACGGTGCCCGATTTGATCTTGGCCGCGAGCTTGTGCATCGTCGCGACATCTTTGGTCCAGATCCCTGCGCCGAGCCCAAAGGCGGTGTCATTGGCCGCGCTTGCGACTTCATCAAGATCATCAAAGCGCTGTGCCACCACGACTGGCCCGAAAATCTCTTCGCGGACCACGCTCATCTGCGGGTTTACGTCGACAAGGATCGTCGGGTTGACGAAATATCCATCGCCCGAGGGCGCATCGCCGCCCATCGCCACCGACGCACCATCGCGCTTGCCGGCTTCGATATAGCCCATCACCTTGTCATGCTGTTCCTTGCTGATGATCGCGCCCATATGCGCTTCGGGATCGAGCGAGGCGCGCGGGGCCCAGAAGGGGGCTGTCGCGGCCATGCCTTCGAGGACCTGATCAAAGACCGAACGATGGGCGTAGAGACGCGATCCTGCGACGCAGACTTGGCCTGCGTTGAAGAAGATCGCGCCTGCAACACCCGGTGCCGTAGACGCCACATCAACATCGGGCATGACGACGACGGGGGATTTTCCGCCGAGTTCAAGCGTTACGCGCTTCATCGTGTCGGTCGCGTTTTTATTGATGACCTTGCCGATTTCGGTCGATCCGGTGAAGGCGACCTTATCGACATCGGGATGCTTGACCATGCGGTCGCCAGCGGTGTGACCGTTGCCGGTGATGATGTTGATAACACCTGCCGGAAAGCCCGCTTCTGCGACCAGATCAGCAAGACGCAATGCGGTGATCGATGTCTGCTCGGCTGGTTTCAGAACGATCGTGCAGCCCGCCGCAAGCGCCGGCGCAATTTTGAGGCAGGCCATCAGCAGCGGGAAGTTCCAAGGAACAATCTGCGCGCAGACGCCAACCGGCTCCTTAACGGTATAGCTGAAAACCATGCCCGCAGGCATCGTGTAAGGCGCAGTGGTTTCGCCAGCGACCTTTGATGCCAAGCCAGCCAT
>JBEGTP010000170.1:0-3147 GCA_041179365.1 Pseudomonadota bacterium | reverse complement strand
TTTCCGGCCCCTTTCAGCACAACGCCATGCATAACATGGCTGACAATATCACAGGCAAAGCCGTGATCATGCGGACCTTTGCCAAAGGTGACGTTTGCGGAGATGGCACGTGAGAAATATTTCTCAGCGATGGTTTGCATTCTGTCATTCACATGCATTTTCAGAGCTTCACCTGTATCGACCTGATGACCAGACACGCGAATTTCCATTTCTTTTCTCCTTGGCCTGAATGACTAGATAGAGACCGGCTGCTGTTACGCTGCCTCCGGCTTAACATACACCTCCTCTGCACCGTCGCCCCACAAGGGATCGACTAGGTTTGCAACAAAAGCCCGGTGGCGCGCCTTTTCGGCCTCACTTGCCGCATGAGGCCGCGGCTGCCGCAACACCCGCGAAGCGGGCGAGGCAGCGGGACGCAGTTCATGAAAATCAATGTCGCTGCGCGCCGTTGCCGGATCGGTTGCCAATTCCAGCCCGATCTGGCGCCCTCCGGTCAGTTCAACATATAGCTGCGAGAGCAATTGCGCATCGAGCAAGGCCCCATGTTTCACCCGGTGACTGCGATCTATGCCGTAGCGTGTGCACAATGCGTCAAGGCTGTGCTTGGCCCCGGGATGCTTCACGCGTGCAAGTGCCAGCGTATCAATCATCCGTGTTCTGGAAATCGACAAGCGCCCGCATTCGGCAAGTTCATGGTTGAGAAAGGCAAAATCGAACGACGCGTTGTGCGCAACAAGCGGACTATCGTCGAGAAAATCAAGAAGGGCCTCAACCTTGTCTTCAAAATTGGGCTTGTCCGCCAGAAAACTCTCAGAGAGACCATGCACATTTTGTGCTTCAATCGGCATCGATCGGTCTGGATTGAAATAACTGTGAAAGGTTCGCCCAGTCTCGATTCTGTTGACCAGCTCAATGCACCCTATTTCGACGAGGCGGTCGCCTGTCGCGGGGCTAAGCCCGGTTGTCTCGGTATCGAAAACGACTTCACGCATTGCGCCCTGACTATCGCCCTCTTTTTTGCTTTAGGCAAGTGATCAGCTGCTTCACCTGAGCACGTGTTTGATATTTCATGCGGCCGGTCTCGATGACATGATCGGCAAGCCTTCGTTTGACGTGGTCGGGAAGCTGCAAAGCCCGGATGGCCTTTAGCTTTTGTCGTGTCATCCCCCGCCGCGCCAAAACGCGCTTGGCCTGCATCCAATGCGGCGCCGATGCCACAAGCGTCACGTCGGCCTGCTTACTGCCGCCCTTTTCAAACAGGAGCGGAATATCAAGCACAACGAGCGGGCGCGAACGATGTTGCTTGAGGAATCTCTGGCGCGCCGCGTAAACTGCGGGGTGAATAATCCGCTCAAGCGCGCGTAATTCAGCAGGCTGCCCAAAAACGAACGCGCCAAGCTTTTGCCGGTCTACACCCTTCGGCCCCGTTGAGCCGGGAAAGCGCGCCTCTATGTTGGGGATTAGGGGGCCGCCGGGGCGCTGCAATCGGTGCACCTCGGCGTCGGCATCAAAAACGGGAACGCCTTGCTGAGCAAACATGGCCGACACCGCCGATTTGCCCATGCCAATAGAGCCTGTCAGCCCGATGCGAATCATGCCGTGAGCCTTGCCCGCAAGACATCATCCTGATCGCGTGGCGGTGCCGCACCAAAAAAGAGTTCGAAGCCAATCGCCGCCTGTCCGATGAGCATTTCGAGCCCATCAACAGTTGCGAGGTCCCGCGCTTGCGCTGCAGATAGAAGTTTGGTGACCAGCGGCGCGTAGACAATGTCATACACAACGGCGTCGTCGGGAAGCGGCGCGAGATCAAGATCGAGCGGCGGGTGACCTATCATGCCAAGGGGGCTGGTATTCACAAGCAAGGCCGCAGGCGGCAACGGCGCTGTGAGCGGTTTGACCTCGCCTTTAAGCCCAAAGCGCGCAAGGAGCGCAGCACCCTTTAGCGCGTTACGCGCCATAAGCGTGACGGAGCCGATGTCGGCTCTCGCCAGTGCAAAGAGAATCCCGTGTGTTGCGCCGCCTGATCCGATGACGACGGCATGCGCATCTTGTAAATCCATCGCTGAAATGGGGGCGTAAAACCCGGCTGCATCCGTATTCGTGCCAATGAGAGCGCCAGCCGCGTCGCGAAAAACCGTGTTCATCGCGCCGATAGACGCGCGGATATTGCCAGGATCGGGCACGAGCTCAATAACCGCTTCCTTGTGCGGCAACGTGAGATTGCAGCCGCGCCAGTTTGGATCGTCCCTGCGACGATCAAGATAAGCCATGAGCGCATCGGGCGTGACGTGAACTGCCCGGTAATGTGCCTCAAGGCCAAGTGCTGAAAGCCAAAAGCTATGGATGGCAGGAGATTTGCTGTGACTTATGGGGTCGCCAATCACTTCAGCGTAAGGCGTGTCGGCAGGAAGAGGGATCATGCGGTTAAAATTCCAGCAGAGCGCAAATAGGAAAGGACAGAAAGGAGCGGCATTCCCAACACAGTGAAATGGCTGCCGTCAATGGATTCAAACAAGTGAACGCCGCGACCTTCGATTCGAAAGCAACCAACACATCCAGCGATAGCGGGCCATTCAGTGTCGAGATAGGCTGCGATAAAGGCCTCACTTAAGAGGCGCGTCGCCAAAGAGGCGGTATCGCACTGGCCCGCAACGACAGCCCCGTCACGCGCAAACGCAATCGCGCTATCGAGCCGCATCTTCTTGCCAGAAAAATGCCGCAAATGGGCCGCAGCATCGTCGCGGGATCGTGGCTTATCGTAAAACAGCGTGTCGACACTGACCAGCGAGTCGGAGCCGAGCACCAACCGTCCGTGATGATTCGCGGAGATTGCCACGGCTTTCGCTTGCGCGAGGGCGAGGGCAATTTCATTTGGCCCAGCACCAGCTTCGCGCATTTGGTCTTTGATCCCGGCCTCATCAATATCAGCCGGGATCGCCTCATAGCGAACACCTGCTGCATCGAGCATCGCACGCCGCGAAGCGCTCGCCGAGGCCAGGATCAGGGTCATTTTTTTTCCTGTCGCTCATTGTAGATATTGATAATGGCCGCAGCGGCTTCTTCAATGGAGCGCCTCGTCATATCAATGAGTGGCCAATCATTGTCGGCAAACATACGCCGAGCATAGGTCGATTCGCGGGTGACGGC
>JBEGTP010000169.1:0-3043 GCA_041179365.1 Pseudomonadota bacterium | reverse complement strand
CAACGATTTTGGCAAAGTCTTGGCTTTCGGAAATTTCTACGCGCACTTTTGCCGGGCTCCCTGTGGCCGGCTTAAATCGCGTCCAGAGAAGAACCGAATCTGCGCTTGGCTCTCCGCTTGCTACATTATGGGTAAAGCCAGTGAGGCCCAGCAGAGCTTGCGCCATCGCTGCCCCCCCGGGCAACACTAAACCGCCAAGGCCAAACCCAGCAGTGGCGATGAGCGCGCGGCGGTTGATCACAAAAGGCATATGAGTCGCTCCCTGTTGGAGTGTCATCCAAGCATAATCCGTGGCGTAATGCTACTGACCTCGCTAAGCGACAAATATGACGAGCGCACCGCCTCTGGCCACTGATCACGATCCTCTTTCTGGGACAGGTCTTCCGGGCTGGGTTTATCATGATCCAGATTTTTTCAAAGTCGAGATGGCGCGTGTCATCCGCCCTAGTTGGCAAATTGTATGTCATATAAATGACATCCCAAGCGCGGGCGATTGGCACAGTCTTGAATTGCTCGATGAAAATATCATTGTCATCCGGGGGGATGATGGCACGCTTCGCGCTTTCCATAACGTATGCCGTCACCGAGCGAGCCGCATTGTCGATGGGTCAAGCGGTTGTGCAAAGAAGCTTGTCTGCCCTTATCACGGCTGGTCCTATGCAAGAGACGGCAGTCTCTCAGGCGTTCCAAACCGCTCCGATTATCAAGGTCTGTCCATGGATGCGCTTGGATTGAACGCGGTCGAAATGGAAGTTTGGCAGGGCTTCATTTTTATTCGCCTTGAAGGAGATGGACCAAGCGTTGCTGAGATGATGGCACCCTTTGAGTCCATGGTTGCACCCTATCGATTTGCCGACATGCAGGCATTTGGTCGTGTGACATTGAGGCCGCGCGCGCTCAATTGGAAAACAATTGCCGATAATTATTCCGATGGCCTCCACATCCCCATCGCGCATCCCGGACTCACGAGGCTGTTCGGGCGCGGCTACGGAATCGAGGCGCACGCCCATGTTGACAGAATGTGGGGCGACCTTGTCGAACGTTCCAGCGTCAATATATCCGAGCGCGCCTATCAAACGTTGTTGCCACGCGTTGATCACCTGCCGGAAGAAGCGCAGCGCCACTGGCTCTATTTCAAGCTTTGGCCCAATGTAGCGTTCGATATTTACCCAGATCAGATTGATTTTATGCAATTCATTCCCGTTTCCCCCACGCATACGCTGATCCGCGAAATTGCTTACGCCTTGCCTGACGCGCGCCGGGAAATGAAAGCAGCGCGCTACCTCAATTGGCGGATCAACAGACAGGTCAATGCTGAGGATACAATTTTGATCGCACGCGTTCAGGCTGGCATGAGGTCGCAGAGTTACCATCCTGGCCCCCTTGGCGAGAGTGAGGTATGCCTACGTAGCTTTGCACGGAAGTTGCGCGCTCTGATCCCCGAAGCACGGTTAGAAAAGCCTCCAGAAAGCTATCGAAAATGAAGTATGACGCGCTCATAATTGGCGCAGGCCACAATGGCCTCGTCTGTGCCTTTTATCTTGCGCGTGCAGGATTGAAAGTTCGCATTGTCGAAAGGCGAGAGGTCGTTGGGGGCACCGCCGTCACTGAAGAGTTTCATCCTGGCTTCCGCAACAGCGTCGCTAGCTATACCGTTAGCCTGCTCCAACCCCAAGTGATCGCCGATATGAAGCTTGCCGATCACGGCTACCGGGTGATCGAACGCCCAATTTCAAATTTCCTGCCGCAGGAAGATGGTGATTATCTAAAACTTGGTGGTGGGCTGGAGCGGACCCAAGCCGAATTTAGACGCTTTTCGGAGCATGATGCCCGCGTGCTTCCTGACTATTATGCGATGTTGGAAAATGTGGCCGATGTGCTGCGCGGACTTGCGCTTAAGACCCCTCCCAACATTGGCGGCGGCATTAAAACTCTCATCGATAGCGCGTTGCAAGGGCGCGCACTCATGAAACTATCGCTCTCGCAGCAACGCGATGTGCTCGATCTTTTTACAAAATCCGCTCGTTCGTTCCTTGATGGCTGGTTTGAAAGCGAAGCCGTAAAGGCTGCATTTGGCTTTGATGCGGTCGTTGGCAATTACGCATCCCCCGATACGCCGGGAAGCGCCTATGTCCTTCTTCATCACGTGTTTGGCGAGGTGAACGGAAAAAAGGGGGCTTGGGGTCATTGTATTGGCGGCATGGGTGCAATCACCCAGATCATGGCCAAGATTGTGCGCGACATGGGCGTCGAAATCAGCCTGGAAAGCCCTGTCTCACGCGTGATCGTGGACGCGGGCTGCGCGGTGGGTGCGCAATTAGAGGGCGGCGAAACGATCACCGCAGCCCGTGTCATCGCCAATGTGGGACCAAAATTGCTCTATGAGCGCATGATCGACCCCGCAGACCTTGGGCCTGACTTTGTTCGACGGATTAAGGGGTTCAAGGCAGGCAGTGGTACGTTCCGCATGAACGTCGCGCTCACGGAATTGCCTCGCTTTACCTGCCTTCCAGAGCCGGGAGAACATCATCAATCAGGCATCATCATCGCGCCAACGCTTGATTATATGGACCACGCCTTTGCTGATGCCAAAGCATTTGGCTGGTCAAAGAAGCCGATTGTCGAAATGCTCATTCCCTCAATTGTGGACGATAGCCTTGCGCCCGCCGGACACCACGTTGCCAGTCTCTTTTGTCAGCAGTTCGCGCCCGACCATGATTGGGCTCAAGATGAGAACAAAGCGGCGGACACGATCATTGACACTGTTGAAGCCTATGCGCCGGGATTTCGTGGGTCTATTCTTGGACGGCAAGTTTTGTCACCGCTTGGACTAGAGCGTAAATTTGGTCTTATTGGCGGCGATATTATGCACGGCAATATGAGCCTTGATCAACTCTGGTCTGCCCGTCCTGTGCTCGGCAATGGTGCCTATCGCGGGCCACTTAAGGGGCTTTACATGTGCGGGGCAGGGACGCATCCCGGCGGCGGTGTAACCGGTGCCCCGGGGCATAATTGTGCCGCCGAAGTGCTCGCTGACCGCTCC
>JBEGTP010000168.1:0-3446 GCA_041179365.1 Pseudomonadota bacterium | reverse complement strand
TGTTCAAGCCCGTTATCAAAATATTCCCGGCACGCAGGGCAAATCTGTGACCATCGCGCTCGACGCGCCGACGCCGTTTAAGGCCGATGACGGCGTGACCTTTGGCTTTGCTGGCGCGCTTGGCCTGAACGATCCCGGGCTTGCTGCGCCGGTTCCGCTGCCTGAAATGGCCGACCCCAATCTTGCCTATCTTGGCATTCCTGCGACGCCCGCTGCGCTGCCAAGTGGCACCGCTTTTGTCATGCCGACTTCGGTCAATCGGGGCACCGCCGCGACGCCCTATATTTTTGCCAGCCGCAGCCCGATTGATTCGATGCGCTCAGCCATTTGTCTCACGAGCGCGATCTATTACGAAGCGGCCTCGGAAAGCGATGACGGCCAGCGCGCCGTTGCGCAAGTTGTGCTCAACCGTGTCCGCCATCCAGCGTGGCCCAATACGGTTTGCGGCGTCGTGTATCAGGGTTCAGAAAAACCCGGCTGCCAGTTTAGCTTTGCCTGCGATGGCGCGATGGCGCGGCGGCCGAGCGAAGCGGGCTGGGCGCGGGCATCACGGATCGCCCGCGAGGCTTTGGCAGGCTTTGTCTACACCCCAGTGGGGCTCGCAACCTTTTATCATACACCGCAAGTGAACCCGTCTTGGAACAAGCGGTTGATCACGACGGCGGTGCTGGGCAATCATATTTTCTACCGTATGCCAGGGGCGCAAGGCGCGCCAATGGCCTTTGCTGATCGCTATTTGGGCAATGAGCCGTTTCCCGCGCCCAAACCGCGTGCCTATACACCGCCGCCCGCCGCCGCCCTGCATTCGGGCGCGCCGACTGTGCCGCTCGCGCCCTATCCCGGTCAGCTGACCCCTGTGCCGACGCCCGGCGCAGCGCTGCCCGTCCCGATGCCCGGCGCGGGCCCCTACCCAGCGCAAGCCAAGCCGAGTGTCGCTCAAGATGAACGCTATGTGCGCGGCACGCTGCCCGAAAGTGACATCATGCCCGCCTACCGCGAGAGCGGGACGTGGATCAAACGCTAGGGACGCCGCGCGCCAATTCGTAATCGCAGGATGACGCGGATGAGATTGCTGTATAGGGCGACATGAATCCACTTCTCTTGAGGGCCCTATGAGCAACGAATCCCGCGTCCAATTCTCCGAGCGTGAAGCGCTTCATTATCATTCGGTGGGGCGCCCGGGTAAAATCGAAATCATAGCTTCAAAGCCGATGGCGACGCAGCGAGACCTTTCGCTGGCCTATTCGCCAGGCGTTGCCGTTCCCGTGCAGGCCATCGCCGACGATCCGGCGGCTGCCTATGACTACACTGCCAAGGGCAATCTCGTGGCGGTTATTTCAAACGGCACGGCCATCCTTGGAATGGGAAATTTGGGCGCGCTGGCGTCTAAGCCTGTGATGGAGGGCAAGGCCGTTCTCTTCAAACGGTTCGCTGACGTCGATTCGATTGATATTGAGCTCGACACCGAAGACCCGGTGGCCTTCATCAATGCCGTGGCGCTTATGGAGCCGAGCTTTGGCGGCATCAATCTTGAAGATATTGCCGCCCCTGAATGTTTCATCATCGAACAAGCGCTCAAGGAAAAGATGAACATTCCCGTCATGCATGATGATCAGCATGGCACCGCGATCATCGCGGCTGCGGGCCTCATCAATGCGGTGCATTTAACCGGAAAAGACATCAAGCAGATCCGCGTGGTCGTCAACGGCGCGGGCGCTTCTGCAATTGCGTGTACCGAGCTGATGAAGGCGGTTGGCGTGCCCCATGATCATGTCATCATGTGCGATAGCAAGGGCGTGATTTGGCAAGGCCGCACCGAAGGCATGAACCAATGGAAGTCAGCACACGCCGCGAAGACCGACTGCCGCACACTCACCGAAGCGCTCAACGGCGCTGATGTTTTCCTCGGCCTTTCGGTCGCAGGCGCGGTGACGCAAGAGATGGTGAAAGGCATGGGCCCGCACCCCATTATTTTTGCCATGGCAAACCCAGATCCCGAAATCACGCCGCCTGATGCCAAGGCTGTTCGGCCAGACTGTATCGTTGCGACGGGGCGGTCAGATTATCCAAATCAGGTCAACAATGTGCTGGGCTTTCCCTTCATCTTTCGCGGAGCGCTCGATGTACGAGCCACCGCGATCAATGAAGAAATGAAAATTGCGGCCGCCAATGCGCTGGCCGAGCTCGCGCGCCAGCAAGTACCCGAAGAGGTCGCAATGGCCTATGGTGGCAAGACCCCGAGTTTCGGGCCAGACTATATCATTCCCGCGCCGTTTGATCCGCGCTTGATGGAAATTGTGCCCGCCGCTGTGGCGCAGGCCGCAATGGACTCAGGCGTCGCGCGCAAGCCCATCCTCGATATGGAGGCCTATCGCACCAGCCTGCGCGCGCGGCTCAATCCGACCACCTCGGTGTTGACGCTCGCTTATGAGAATGCGCGGGCCCACCCCAAGCGCGTCATTTTTGCCGAGGCCGAAGAAGAAGTCGTCTTGCGCGCCGCGATTGCCTTTAAAGAGGGCGGCTGCGGAACACCCGTCCTCATTGGGCGCGATACGGTGCGGGAGCGGCTTCGTGATTTGGGCGTTGATGATCCCGAAAGCTTTGAGCTGCACAATAGCCGGAACTCGCCGCTCGTGCCGAAGATGGTCGATATGCTTTATGAACGCGTTCAGCGGCGCGGGCAGACGCGGCGCGATTGCGAGCGCATGGTCAATAATGATCGCAACACTTTTGCGGCGCTTTTGCTCCGGATGGGAGAGGGCGACGCTCTCATTTCGGGGGCGACACGCCCCTTTGCGCAAACAATGCGCGATGTGCGGCGGGTGCTTGATGCTGCTGAAGGCCGCACGCCCTTTGGCATCCATATTCTGGTCGGTCAGCACCACACCGTCTTTATGGCTGACACCACAGTCAATGAGCGTCCGACCTCGGCCGAGCTTGCTGATATTGCGATCCACACGGCCCAAGTGGCGCGGCGCATGGGGCATGAACCGCGTGTCGCCTTCCTGTCGTATTCAACCTTTGGCAATCCTTCGGGCCATTGGCTGGAGCCGATCCGAGAGGCTGTCGCGATCCTTGATGAAAAGGGCGTGAGCTTTGAATATGAAGGTGAAATGGCACCCGACGTCGCGCTAAACCCAAGGCTTGCCGCAACTTATCCGTTCAGTCGTCTATCGGGGCCCGCCAATGTTTTGGTGATGCCGGGGCTGCAATCGGCGAACCTTTCTGCCAAGCTCCTGCGTGAACTTGGCGGCGATACCGTGATCGGGCCGATGCTCGTTGGAATGGAAAAATCGGTTCAGATTGCCACCATGTCGTCGAACGCGTCTGAGCTTGTCACCCTCGCCGTTTTGGCAGCAGGCGAGATTGCGCGTTAGGCTTGGCCTCTAATTGGGCCCTCCTGTCCATTCTAAGCCCTAAGGAGAGCCAAATAGGATTTTTCAGCT
>JBEGTP010000167.1:0-3177 GCA_041179365.1 Pseudomonadota bacterium | reverse complement strand
CGGCGCAGTGAGCCCGCCAGCATATTTTTCAATCACGCCTGAAAGGATGAACGCCAAACCAAGGCCGATCATCCCGCCAATCAGGCAGAGCACGGCCGCCTCGACCAAAAATTGATTGCGGATGTCGCTGCGCTTCGCCCCGAGCGCCATTCGCAAGCCAATTTCGCGCGTCCGCTCTGTCACGCTCACAAGCATGATATTCATGATCCCGATCCCGCCAACCAGTAGCGAGATTGAGGCAATAGAAACAAGCAGGATCTGAAAGATCTGCGTCACCTTTCCCGTTTCCTTCATGAACTCCTCAGTCGTTCGCACCGTGAACGGATTGATGTCTCCTTTACGCACCTGATAGCGTGATCGCAGGAGCCGAACGATGGCCTTTTTGCCACTTGCCAAGTCGCTCCCCTCTTCAAAGCCCACAAACAAAACGTGCAGATCATCGGGGCCCTGCAAAGTCGATACGGCGAATCGCTGGCGCGCTGTGGAAATAGGCACAATCGCAAGATCGTCATTATCCTGCCCAAAGCTCGATCCCTTGGTTTCGAGAATGCCGACAACGGTAAAAGGAACACGGTTGACACGCACCATCTGTCCGAGGGGCTCGAAGCTCCCAAATAGCTTGGTCGCCACACTTGGTCCGAGCACGATAACGCGCGCCGCCGTGCGGACATCTGACTCGCTGATGAACCGTCCGACGTCTGCTGTGATATTCGATACTTTGGAATAGGCTGGTGTCGCGCCGATCCCGGCTGTGGACGTATTTTTGCCCGCAACGGCAAGCTGCAAGGTACTGCGAAGCTGCGGCGCAACATCCGCGACTCCCGGCACGGACCGGGCGATAGCGACAGTGTCGCGCATCGTCAGCCGACCGCGATCAACGGTGCTGCGCGGGCCATCATTTTCTGGCTGCGGGAAAATGAGCGCCATGTTTGATCCGAGCGAATTGATCGATTCAGTGACTGAGGATTTGGCTCCCTCCCCCACGGCCACGGCTAGGATCACCGCCAGCACCCCGATCATCACACCCAGTGTGGTCAAAATTGACCGCATCAAATTGGTGCGAAGCGCCGTCAAAGCGATGGCGACGTTGACACCCCAACTCGAAATAAGGCGGCCGACCCACGTCATGATGCGACCGCCCGTTTTCGATTGGTCGAAAGCCTATCATCGATCACTCTGCCATCGCGGAAATGAATCTGCCGCGCCGCATAGGACGCGATGTCGGCTTCATGCGTCACAATGACGACGGTGATTCCGTCATCATTTAAGCTCTGGAAGATCGCCATAATGTCTTCTGACGTCTGGGTGTCAAGCGCACCCGTCGGCTCGTCAGCGAGCAACATCAGCGGATCGGTGACCAAGGCGCGGGCAATGGCAACGCGCTGCTGCTGCCCCCCTGAAAGCTTGGCCGGTGTATGATCCAGCCGATTGGCCAGCCCCATCGCGCCCAGCTTCTGCGCGGCGCGCGCGCGGCGTTCAGTCATGCCCACGCCAGCATAAATAAGCGGTACAGCGACATTATCGAGCGCCGTAGTCCGATTTAAAAGATTGAATTGCTGGAACACGAAGCCGATTTTTTTATTCCGAATATCCGCCAAAGCATCGCTATCAAGTTGCCGTGTATCAACACCGTCGAGCGCGAGCGATCCCGCCGTCGGCACATCGAGGCACCCGACCATATTCATGAATGTCGATTTGCCCGATCCGCTTGTCCCCATGATCGCAACAAATTCACCGCGTTCAATCGTAACAGAAACGCCGTTCAGGGCATGAACCGTCTCATCCCCTACGACATAGTCTTTGACGAGATCGCGCGTCTCAAGAAGCGGAGTCATTGCTGCCTTCATCATCACTCGGATCAGCCTGTTTTTTGGCAAGCGAGCGGCTGCGCACCACGATCTTTTCTCCGGCGCGCAGGCCAGAGGTGATTTCAACGAAATCTTCCCCCTGAAGGCCAAAGGTCACGCGCCGCCGCATGGGCTTATAGAGGTCTGAACCCACAACATAGACAGCGGCATCGTTTCGCTTTTTATCGTCAGGCGCTTGTTCTTGTTTTTCGGTCGCCTTCTTATCGGCATCGGAAAGGTCTGCGGCGCGCGGCCTGAACCGGATCGCCTGTGTCGGCACACGAATAATTTCCTGTTTCGCGCCCGTGATGATTTCAACATTGGCCGTCATGCCAGGAAGAAGCTTTCCGTCCTTATTATCGACCTCGAGGATAACGAGATAGCTCACCACATTTTGATTTTCTGCGGCGGCCTTGCGGATTTGGCGCACAAAAGCCGGGAACGTCGCGTCGGGATAGGCGTCGACCGTAAAGCGCACTTCCTGCCCTTCGGCGATCCGGCCAATATCCGCCTCATCCACCGACGCTTCAACCTGCATCCGCGTTGTATCCGCTGCAATTTCAAAAAGATTGGGCGTCTGGAAGCTCGCAGCCACGGTGCTACCCGGCTCGATAAGCTTGTTGATTACGACCCCGCTCGTGGGAGCCAAAATCACCGTGCGGCGCAGTTCGAGCTGCGCTGTTGTCAACTCCGCACTGCTCTGCTGTATTTGCGCGCGGGCGCTGGCGACCTGCGCGACTGCGGTCCGATACCCAGCCTGTGCAGAGGAAAGCTGCCCCACTGCGCCATCAAGGCCCGCCTTTGAAATATAGCCTTGGTTGCTCAACTGACGCCGCCGCGAGAATTCTCGCTGCTGGATACCGACGTCGGTTTGCGTCCGCGTCAAGCTTGCTTCAGCTTGGGCAAGCGCTGCGCGGCCAAGCGACACTTGTGCCTCGGCCTGAAGGACCCGCGCCCGAAAGCGGGTTGGGTCAATTTCAGCGAGGACTTGTCCGGCTTTAACCGGGC
Organism: Pseudomonadota bacterium; assembly: GCA_041179365.1. GTDB lineage: Bacteria > Pseudomonadota > Alphaproteobacteria > Sphingomonadales > Sphingomonadaceae > Aquisediminimonas. The sequence goes on along the minus strand of JBEGTP010000167.1, from coordinate 322 downwards.
TGTTGAAATCCACGGTAACGCGCAGGACTTGTCCCGAGACCTCGGCACCGACTTTAACCGTATTGAGCGCCCGCAATTTGCCGCTCGCCGTGACTTTGCTCACCACTTCGCCGCGCCCAACGGCTTCACTTACATATTCATAGGTCGGCGGCGTTGGTGTGAGGACCCGGTAAATGATCGCGCCCAGTGCCAAGGCCAAAATGAGCGTCCAGATCGGATGACGTTTGATAAAACCAGCAAACCGCTGAAACATTGGCTCAACCCTTTAAGCGATACACTCTTCCTAGTGTCTTATATGGACAATACAGTCAAGCGCAATAAC
>JBEGTP010000166.1:0-2586 GCA_041179365.1 Pseudomonadota bacterium | reverse complement strand
CTCTTCCGATCTCGCATCCCACGCTTTCTGAAATGATGCACGAGAGTGTGCTGAGCGCTTACGGTAAGGCTCTGCATTTCTAAGCGTGTTTGGCCATTTTTCGCGTGCGTCAGCGGCGCGGCGTGGCACTTTCTTCTCGTGGTAAATTAGCGCTGTCCTACACGATAGTCTTCTGTCATCACCGCGCCGCATGATGCATCAGGAGGATGATTTGCGGGGTAAAGAAGGCTATTTTATTGCAGCGGCACTGTTTGCTGGCGTGGTGGCGCTAGGGTTCGCCGTCATGGCGGGTTTCGGCCACGCGCTTGATGTCGAACTGTTTGGAAAGCTGGCGCTGCGAAAGAATCTTTCGCCCGATTGGGCGATCGCCGCTGCGCGCTGGGCAAGCTGGATTGGTGACGGCGAACGGCGGACGCTTATCACGATTGGCTTAGCGCTCTGGTTTGTTTGGGAGCGGCGCTTCAAAGCCGCGCTCATTATTGCGGTGGTTCCGACGCTTGGCGTAGTCGTGTCGAGCGCGCTGAAGGAAGCTTTTGCAAGGCCGCGCCCTCATCTTTCCCCGCATCTTGATGGTGTTTATGATTTTGCCTTCCCCAGCGGCCATTCTGCATTCGGCGGTGTCTTTCTTTTTGCGGCACTGCTCCTTCCGGGCAAAAACCCGCGCTTGAGGATTGCTTTGGCGCTCATTGCTGCGGGCTGTATCGGTTTTTCACGCCCAATGCTCGGCGTCCATTGGCCGAGCGACGTCATAGGGGGCTGGTTGATGGGACTTTCCATCGCCATAGCAAGCGTCACACTCGTTCGGAACTGGGAAGGAAGTAAGTAATGGCGACTGGATCAACCCGCGTTATCGTCACCGCGCTGATCGCCAATGTGGGCATAGCCATTGCGAAATTCATTGCCGCCGGGATCACGGGCTCTTCGGCGATGTTGACGGAGGGCGTTCATAGCCTGGTGGATAGCACCAATCAGGTGCTGCTCCTTTACGGCGGTCGCAGGGCCGGCAAACCCGCAGACGTGCTCCACCCGCTGGGCTATGGTCGCGAATTGTATTTCTGGAGCTTTGTTGTCGCGATTATGGTGTTTGCCCTTGGCGCGGGCGTGTCGATTTATGAGGGCATTCTGCATGTTCTCCACCCTGAACACGGCGGGAGCCCCCTGATCGCTTATATTGTGCTGGGCATTAGCTTTGCGCTTGAAGGCTGGTCTACATTTGAAGCGATCAAAGCCTTTGGGCAAACGCGCGGAACCAAGAGCTGGTTACAGGCGGTGCGCGATTCAAAGGATGCGCCAACGATCGTTATTCTACTCGAAAATAGCGGGGCCTTGGCAGGGCTTGCTATCGCGGCGGCCGGTATTTTTATCAGCCAGATGACGGGCGATCCGATGTGGGATGGGCTCGCCTCTATTTTGATTGGTATAATCCTTGCTGGCTTGGCGGTGCTGCTCTTGATCGAAGCGAAGGGGCTATTGATTGGCGAAAGCGCAGATCCTGAATTGGTCGAAGCGATCCGGGTGTCGGCGGAGGCGCATGACGGCGTTGATAAAGTTCTTGATGTCCTGACGGTACACCATGCTCCTGACCAGATTGTCGCGATTATCGATGCAGATTTTGATGACACGATTAGCGCGGGCGATGTCGAACGGCTGGTGCGCGACATTGAGGCCGATGTGGCAAAGCAATTCCCGGTCGTCACCCGGCTTTATGTCCGTCCTGTGAGCGGTTTGGAGCCGGCGTGAACGACGTTTCGCGCGCGAACCCTTCAACCCGCGTTGGCGCGCTTGAATGTGCCATCATTGTTCCGACCCTTAATGAACAGGGCAATGTAGCAGCCTTGATCGCAGACCTAGATACAGCGCTAGCGGGCCGCCGCTTCGAAATCATCTTTGTCGATGATTGGTCGAGCGACGGCACGGCAGCGCTCGTCCAGTCCATCGCCGAACAGCGAAGCGATGTGCGGCTGATCCGCCGCTATGGACGCTCTGGCTTATCGTCGGCTGTGGTCGAGGGGATGCTTTCAACAACCGCGCCGGTGCTCGCGGTTATTGATGCTGATCGCCAGCATGATGAGCGCGTTTTGCCAAGCCTTGTTGATTTCGTCGCAAGCGGACGTGCTGATCTTGCTGTGGGCACGCGGTATAGTGGGGAGGGGTCAACCGGGGATTGGGCGAAAGACAGGGTCTTAGCCAGCCGCTTGGCCACGCGCCTTGCGCACCTGCTTTTGCCAATAAAACTATCCGATCCGATGAGCGGCTTTTTTGCGGTCAGCCGCAAGGCTTTTGAGGATGCATTGCCGCAGATGTCGACAACTGGGTTTAAGGTTTTGCTCGATATTGTGGCGTCGAGTCCAAACCCGCTGAAGATCGAAGAGCGCCCCTATCAGTTTCGCGCGCGATTGTCAGGTGAGAGCAAGCTCGATGCGGGCGTCATGATCGACTATCTTTTGCTGCTTGCCGATAAGTTTCTCCGCCGGTTTGCGCCGTCTCGGTTGATCCTGTTTGGCGCTGTGGGACTAACCGGCGTTGCGGTGCATCTTAGCCTTTTGCGGTTCGGGCTCGACCTCCTACTGCTGCCTTTTGCGCGCG
>JBEGTP010000165.1:0-2528 GCA_041179365.1 Pseudomonadota bacterium | reverse complement strand
GTTCAAGCGAATCTAGCCTTGAAACAGGAGGCATGGGCGTAGGGTTATTCACCGACATAAGAGCAGCGGCACTTTGCCCCGCGCTCATGGAATCGTCCTTCTCGAAAATAGCTTCTACGTCAGTGGACATGGGCAACCTTTTAGAGTGGTGTTTAACAACCGTCTTGATTGAACCTTCATCGTAGAATTGCGACCACATCAAACTGTCTTTTGCGGCCCCTTGCGCGCGCGCCTTTTCAATCCTCCAACGTGACATATAGTCCTTACTCTTGCTGCCATCTTTGAAAGTGATAATGCTATAAGCGCCAATAACCTTGCCGGGATCCCCTTCATCATAGGGCTTGTGGTGAATGCGTTGATCGTCACCGAGCAACCGTTCAAATTCATCGCGTTCGTAAACGGCAGCAACATCCCACGTCGCAATCTCGCCCGATTGGCGCACGAGCTTCATAATACCCGCCACCATCGGTTGCCACTGCGCCTTTCCTTTATAGGGAACGATTGCCCCTTCGCGGCCATCTGGCAAAAGCCCGGTTTGTGCTGCCTTCATTAAGGCAGTGAATAACGACTGGCGATCAACCTTAGTGCCGTCGAGCAATGCAGGATTTGTTTGGGCCGCAGTAAGAGCAACGCGCTGAAACTTTTCAACGCTGATATGCGCAGGAAGCGCCATCCGCAGTTGATCAGCTCTTGCTTCAAGATTTTGCTTGAACACGACAATAGGGTTATCGCGGCGTTCTGCCAATTGACTAGCCATATCAGAATTCCTTTACATCAAAGCGGCGATAACCTTTCCGCGCGCCAATGGTGGTGCCAATGTGAGTGTCAGTTATCAGTGTACCGGGTGTTCCCTTTGTCATTCCCGCGCTGATTTTATGAATGGGCAACATGGCGAACCCCGCGCTTCCGATCTTCAAAAGCAATTCGTTTTTCAGCGCATCGGCTTCAACATCAAAAGCCTTGGCGGCTGCGCGTGCCGCAAGATATTTGTCGGCAAGCTCGCTCGCCTCATTGTCATGGCGAAGGTCGATCACTTCTTCCGCAATCTCGCCAGTGAGTGCCGCAAGGGTATCGCCATCGCGCGTGAAGTCCGGCTTGGGAGCATCATTGGCGCGGACTGACTGCCAAAAAGCAACGACGCGCGCTTCAATCTCTGCATATAATTTTGGCCGAAAATCATACTGGAAACGACGAAGATTATTGCCGCCGACAAGCACAATCATGTCACCCCGAACACACCCGGCCAGCCCTTGGTACGTCATATTCTGCAAGAGGTAGTTAAGAGGCGGTTCGTCACCCCATTTCTTAAACTGCAACCAGTCAACCATCTTAATTTCTAGGATGACTTTTTCGCCCGCGTCCGTGACGATCTTATCTGGGTGCCCGCCTAGTCCGTTTCCATTTTCTAATATATGAGGCGTGTCAATCGGGACATAGCCCCACCGCTCGCAAGCCGCTTCGATGATCATCGCCTCTAGCTTAACGCCCCAATAGGCGCGTTCGTTTTCTGGTACATTGTTGCCATCGATAGCATTGAATGTCGGTGTGTCGATTGCACCTGTTTTACGGTGCCAAAGCTCAAAATGTGTTAACCAAGGTGATGCATCGAATAGCGCCGCGACTTCGCCAGCGCCAACAACACGGGAGCGAAAATAAGCATCGGGGTTCAAAATATCCCCGACAGTTTCCACGGCTAGCCCTTGTGCGCGAAGTTGGGCAGTGGCGTTCATACAATCACCTCCCCGAGCTTATCGCTCAGGAATTTGAGCGCCGTCTCATTGTCAACATCAAAAAGCTCTGAGGCTTCCGCGCCCAAGATGAGCCGTCCTGCTAGTTCCGTATCGAACAAATCTTCCAGTTCACGACCCACAGCGCCTTTGAGAAAAACAGCGGCCCCAGCCATGCAATGCGTTGTGCCGCACGGAAAAGACCCGTCTAGTCCACGATCACGGGAATGCCAGCTTTGCATATTAAAGCACGCACGCTCCGATTTGACGAACTGCGCGACTTCTCGAATATTCGCATCGGCCTCATCGCCGGTTGCCATTTCATAAGTGATGTATGGGCGAACCGATGCGCTCGGGGCGATAGATGACGCCCACACAAAGCGGCCAATCGTCGCGGTATCGGATGCCAACACGCGGCTAATCGTAGCGGTATCGTATGCCCGCACGTCGCTGATCGTCGCAGTATCGGATGCCCGCACGTTGCTGATCGTCGCGGTATCGTATGCCCGCACGTCGATTATCCTCGCGGTGTTATATGCCCACACGCGGCTAATCGTCGCGGTGCCGGATGCCCACACGTCGGTAATCGTCGCGGGGCCGGATGCCCGCACCTCGCTGATCGGCGCGGGGCCGGAAGCCCGCACGAGGCTGATCGTCGCGGTGCCGTATGCCCACACGCCGATGATCCTCGCGGTATAGTATGCCCACACGCCGATAATAGTCGCGGTCACGTATGCCCCCACTTCGCCAATCGTCGCGGTATCGGATGCTAGCACATTGCTAATCGTAGCGGTATCGTAT
>JBEGTP010000164.1:0-5310 GCA_041179365.1 Pseudomonadota bacterium | reverse complement strand
ATGTCTGCGGAACAAGAAGAGCTTGGCGATCTCAAGCTTTACCGCATCCCTGAGCTTGTGACCGTTGCTGCCCATGCACAAAAGCAGGTTGCGATGATCGAAAAGCGCGAAGTGCCCTTTGAGCGCGTCTATCAGGCGGATGTTTATGCCGACAATCAAGTGCTCCAGCCCGAGCCACTACAGCTTGTTTTGCGGTTGAAAAATGAAAAGGCAAAGAGGCTAGGCATTCCCCTTCCCTCCGGCGGAGCCGCCGTGTTTGAGCCGCAATATGATCAGATGCTCCTCCTTGGCCAAACGCAACTGCGCGATACTCCGGTGGGTGGCGAGGTCGAGCTTAAGCTCTCGGCGAGTCCGCAGATACACTATTTGCAACAGGTTGATAAAGGCCGCGCGACGTTGATCGTGACCAATGCCAACCCTTACCCCGTCCTAGTCGAGATCAGCTTTGTAAACCTTGACGGGGGAAAACTTCCTGCCGCGTCGTCAAAGCTCACGCGGAAAAACGGGGCTCCTTTCTGGCGCGTCCGCATTGGCGCGAACAAAGTGGCGAAATTGACGTACGGCGGGCAAGATGGTCAACACTAGAGGCTAAATTTAGACCCCTGATATTGCCCCCGATGACGCGGTGAATTTTGGCGGTTACACTAGCGTTTTCTTCATATTTTCGCACTAATGCAAACGTGTGAAGAGTGAATTTCCAGAGCAAGAGCCCGCGTTGGCGAACCGCGTGAGAAGCGCGGTTTTCTGGCGCTCGGGAAGCCAGATAGCGACGCAGCTCCTCATGTGGGCAGCGACGATCCTCGTCGTGCGCTTGCTAAGTCCCCATGACTACGGGCTTTTTGCCATGAGCCAAGTTTTGCTCGTGGCCCTCAATTTTCTAACGGGGCAAAGTTTTGCGAGCTCGTTGATCCAAGAAAAGGAAGTAACGCCCCAGCGCGTCGCGCAAGTTTTTGGGTTGCTGATTCTCTTTAACGCGGGCCTTGCCATCGCTCAGATATTGGCTGCGCCTTTTACCGCTGCCTATTTCCGTCAACCCATTGTCGAGCCGATGCTATATTGGCAGGCGCTCATCTATATCGTGACGCCGTTCATTGCCTTGCCGAGTGTTCTTCTTGCCCGGCGTCTTGATTTCCGCAGCCAAGCCAAAGCCGACCTCGCCGGTGCCTTAGCCGGTGCGGGTACAGCGCTTTACGGCGCGTATCACGGCTACGGCGTTTGGACGCTCGTTTTCGCGCCGATCATTCAACAAACGGTGCGCGCGGTCGGGCTTTCACGCGCCGCCAGACTGACGATGATGCCGAGCTTCAATTTTACGGGTGCGGGAGGCGTCTTGCGCTTTGGGTCAGCGCTCGTTCTCTGCCAGTTTCTTTGGGTCATTCAAAGCCAGTCTGACGTGGTGATCGCGGGGCGCTGGCTCTCGACACCCAATATGACACACCAGATTGGCCTGTATAGCGAAGCCTTGTTTATGGCGCTCATCTTTACGGCCAAATTCATCCCACCGCTTAACGAGGTTGCCTTCCCGGCCTATACCCAGCTGGCAAAGGCCGGCGGGCATGTCGGGAGCGCCTTTGTGCGCACCGCGCGCCTTCTCATGTTTTGCGCTGTGCCCCTCTATTTCGGCTTGAGCGCAACGGCAGAGCCAACGATTGCCCTTTTGCTTGGAGAAAAATGGCTGGAGCTGGCACCCATCTTGTCCGGCTTGGCGATAACCATGCCCTTCTTTGCGCTTCAAATTATCTGTTCGCCAACCACGAATGCGCTTGGCAGGCCGAACATCTATGTCCGCACCAATTTGGCCGGTGCGATCATCATGCCCATTGCCTTCTTCTTCGGCATAAAATGGGGGATCGCGGGTCTGGTCCATGCGTGGCAGATCGCGGCACCGCTCCTCCTGCTCGTGACGCTCGCCATCACGCTGCCCGTTATTGGGGTTGGCTGGCGTCAGCTTGGGCGCGAAGTCTTGCCGAGCCTGTTTTCAGGCTTTGCAATGTACAGCATCGTCCGTGTCATCGGTATGCAAATCACATCTTTGCCCGCGTTGATGCAGCTTGCAATTCTCGCTGCGGCGGGCGCGGTGATCTATGTCAGCCTCATTTACGTCTTCGCGCGCTCGCTCATCGAAGAACTACGCACCTTCGTCATGCGGCGCGAGATCAGCGGCGTTCAGGCCGTCTGAATATAGTCCCGCAGCGCCGTTGCTTCTTGCTCAATGCGATCAATGCGAAACTTGACCAGATCGCCAATCGATACAAAGCCAATCAAATTGCCATCTTCAATCACCGGAAGATGCCGGATCCGCCGCCTCGTCATAAGGGCTAGCGCTTCAAGAACGCCGGTTTCGGGGGCAACGGTCAGCGCGGGCGCGGTCATGACACTCTCAACTTTGGCTGAAAAAGCAGCGGCGCCGTTTTTGGCTGAAGAGGTAATGAAATCACGCTCAGAAAATATACCGCGAACCGACCCATGATCGACCACGGGCAAGGCTCCGATGCGCTTTTCAGCGAGCAGTGCCACAGCCTCCGCAACAGTCGTGTTCGATGTGATAGAAAAGACGCTTTCGCCTTTGCTGGAAAGAATCGCCCTGATCGTCATGACGTTAATCCCTCGATAATCGGCCCGCAAAAAGGACCAGACTTGATGGTTTCACAAATCGAGAGCAAAGGGAAGTATGCGTTTTCCCAAGTCATCGCTCGAAGACCCCACATACGCTGGATATGCGTGGGGTCGCTACAAAAGGCTGCTAATCTGGATGGCCTTTGCGTCGATCGCGGCGGCGATCATCGGGCTTTGGGTGGTCCAACTCTTGTCGGGCCCAATCGGCTGGATTCCGATTGCGATGATCCTTTGCGCCATTTTTATAACGGTTATGCTGATGGCGGCGCTCATGGGGCTCGTGTTCCTTTCGCACGGTAGCGGCCATGATGATGTGATTGAAGATCCCTTTCCCGAAAGTGAAGCTGAATGAAGCGCGATCCTGTTCTCCGTGTTGTGCCGGGCCCCGCAGATATCAACGCCAATGGCCATATCTTTGGCGGCTGGGTGCTGAGCCAGATGGATATTGCAGGCGGCATCGTCGCGCGCCGCGTGGCGCAAGGGCCATGCGCAACTGTCTCTATCAATGCGATGGATTTTATCGCTCCAATCAATCTTCGTGATGTCATTTCGGTTTACGGAGAAGTCACACGGCGCGGTAGAACGTCAGTGTCTATCCGCGTGGAAGTGATCGCAACACGCGGCGATGCACAGGAAGAGATCAAAGTGACTGAAGGAATCTTCACCTTTGTTGCGCTCGATGAAGACCACCGCCCTCGGGCGCTTCCCACTGCGTGAGCAACAGTGCGATTTCTTTGACATCAATCATCCCTATCGGCTCCGTTTAGCCGAGCGAATTGCTAGATTGACCCACAGCTCAGCTTGACGCAGAGAACAGACATGTCTTTACCGCCGCTCCAAGCTGTTATCATGCCGGTCACGCCACTTCAGCAGAACTGCTGTCTCATATGGTGCACGCAAACGATGCGCGGGGCCTTCACGGATCCTGGTGGCGATTTGCCGCTCCTCAAAGCCGCCGCCAAGCAAAAGGGTGTCACCGTTGAGAAGATATTGATCACCCATGGCCATCTCGATCATTGTGGCCAATCTGGCATTTTAGCCAAGGAGCTTGGTATCCCGATCGAAGGGCCGCACCCAGACGACCTTTTTTGGATTGAGCAGCTTGGGCAGGACGGCGAAAAATACGGGATGCGTGCAGAAACTTTTGTGCCTGATCGTTGGCTTGCCGATGGAGACACCGTCACCGTTGGCGCCCTGACACTCGATGTCCTCCATTGCCCGGGTCATACGCCAGGTCATATCGTCTTCCACCACGCCCCCTCCAACTTTGCGATTGTCGGCGACGTCCTGTTCCAAGGGTCGATTGGTCGAACCGATTTTCCGCGTGGCAACCATCAGCAGCTCATCGATTCAATCACACAAAAGCTCTGGCCCCTCGGCGGGGAGACAGCCTTTGTGCCCGGCCACGGCCCAATGTCTACTTTCGCGCAAGAGCGAAAGACAAACGGATATGTTTCAGACTATCTTTTGAGTTGAGCGTCCTCAGGCCCACAGCGGCGAGCCCCACGCTAGAAATGTGACGTCGCAGGCGCGCTGTTGAGCGCGATCAGCCGATGCACTTTGGCACAATTAACGCTGCGCCCCCTTGACTCTCTGACCCCTTCGCCCCAACGGCTGCGCATCATATCCACGACGCAAATCGGTATGTTTGCGGCGCGCCTCGCGCCCGATCCCCATCATACCGCGCAACCAAAAAGGGACCGCGCATGACCAGCATTGGCCAAGACACTCTCCAGACCCGCTCGACGCTCACAGTAGGCGCACGGTCTTACGAATATTACAGCTTGCCCAAAGCAGCGGCCAAGCTGGGCGATGTATCGCGCTTGCCCTTTTCGATGAAGGTTTTGCTCGAAAATCTTTTGCGCTTTGAAGATGGCGTCACGGTCACGACGGCTGATGTGCAGGCACTGATTGACTGGCAGAAAAACCCCACGTCGAGCGCCGAAATTCAATATCGCCCAGCGCGGGTACTGATGCAGGATTTCACTGGCGTTCCGTGTGTCGTCGATCTTGCAGCGATGCGCGATGCGATGACAAAGTTGGGCGGAAACCCTGACAAAATCAACCCGCTGGTCCCCGTCCACCTCGTCATTGACCATTCGGTGATGGTCGATGAATTTGGCACGCCAAAGGCTTTTGCAGACAATGTTGAGCTTGAATATCAACGCAACGGCGAACGCTATGACTTTTTGAAATGGGGCAGCAAGAGCCTCGATAATTTCAAGGTGGTGCCGCCGGGAACGGGTATCTGCCATCAGGTCAATCTGGAACATATTGCGCAGGCTGTCTGGACGAGTGTTGCGCCTGACGGAATGACGATCGCTTACCCAGACACATGCGTTGGCACCGATAGCCACACGACGATGATTAATGGTCTTGGCGTGCTTGGCTGGGGCGTTGGCGGCATCGAGGCAGAAGCAGCGATGCTCGGCCAACCCGTCTCAATGCTCATCCCCGAAGTCGTCGGGTTCAAACTCACTGGCGCGATGGCTGAAGGCATCACCGCGACTGATCTTGTGCTGACTGTCACGCAAATGCTGCGCGCCAAGGGTGTCGTCGGACGCTTTGTAGAGTTTTACGGCCCTGGTATGGCGTCGCTCTCGCTGGCCGATCGTGCTACGATTGCCAATATGGCCCCCGAATACGGCGCGACATGCGGCTTTTTCGGCATCGATGAGAAGACCATCGATTATA
>JBEGTP010000163.1:0-2511 GCA_041179365.1 Pseudomonadota bacterium | reverse complement strand
GCCCGCAACACGGCCGCAAGGGCGCAGCCCGGACTAGAAAGTATTGAATCCACTATCCGCGCCTATTTAGGCCTCGCGCTAGACGATGCAATACCGACGCGAGCCATGAATGTGTTGTGGTCGGAATCTGTATCTTCAACACCTGCCCTGTTAGCTGCCGTGCGTGATTCTAACCGCATTTACCTAGACCGCTTTGAAAGCCATATTCGGGCGGGTATTCGGCGTGGGGAACTGGATCCGCAGACTGATGCCGCGTCCTTAGCTGTACTCATTTTGGCACTGCTGCGTGGGTTAGCGAGCCAGCAACTGTTAGAACCTAACGCGGTCGATCTACAACGGCTAGCGCAGACCGCGATTGGTTTCGTACGACAAGCTACAGCCCCTTCAAGAAAGCTCGAATGAGTCTGCCAATCTCCATCACATCGCGCTTACGTCTGCCCTTGATCGCGGCCCCCATGCTGCGTGTCTCCGGCCCGGACCTTGTCTGCGCAGCATGTCGAAGCGGCGTCATCGGCTCATTTCCCACGATCAACGCCCGAGACGCAGATGAGCTTGACGCATGGCTTTCTAGAATAAGGTCAGAATGCGCAGCGGTCGACGGCCCAACCGCCCCGATTTGCCCTAACATAATTATGCGCCGTGACCCGGCCCAGCTTCGACAGGACTTGCTCGTTTTGGTCAAGCATCGCATTGAAATGGTAATCGCCAGCGTGGGGTCGCCCGAAGCGGTGATCAAGCCTTTACATGATATTGGTTGCTTGGTGTTCGCCGACGTGGCCACGATTCGACACGCTGAAAAAGCCTTGTCGGTGGGCGCCGATGGACTAGTACTCCTGAGCGCGGGTGCAGGTGGGCAAACAGGCTGGGCAAACGGCATGGCATTTGCCCGTGCCGTGCGCAACATGTTCAACGGGCCGATTGTGCTTTCCGGCGGGATCTCCGACGGAGCGGCCCTGTGGGCAGCAAGGGTGCTCGGCTGCGATTTGGGCATGGCGGGAACTCCTTTTATCGCCACTCGTGAAAGCATGGCGAAGGCCCCTTACAAACAAATGCTAGTCGACAGCAAACTCGACGATGTGATGCTGACTCGCGCCTTTACAGGTTTGGATACCAATATGCTCAGGCCTTCTATAGTGAACGCCGGCTTGGATCCACAAGCCCTGGCAGGCCCGGTAACACCAGAACTCGCCCGTGAGCGTTTCAGTGAGGGCTCCAAGGAGGCCGCCGGGCCGCGACGTTGGGTCGACATCTGGAGCGCAGGCCATACGGTGTCAGGTGTCAACGCGGTTCAGCCCGCTGCAGAGTTGATCGAACGATTCTTTGCGCAGTACAGCGTGGCTCAGAGCACGACCATCGAACTGTTAGCTCCACGACTAAACACTTAGCCTTGAACAATGACAAGCCCAATTTTGCCCCCTGTTTTTCGCAACCGCGTCACCGAATTATTCGGGATTACTCATCCCATTCTGCTGGGCGGCATGCATCATCTGGGGCGATCTGGCATCGTGGCTGCTGTGGTCAACTCTGGTGGCATGGGATTCATCACCCCCCGGTCTTTTGACAGCCTAACAGAGTACCGACAAGACTTAAGACGATGCCAAGCGCTAACGCAAGGCAGGCCTTTTGGCGTCAATCTCACGATCTCGCGTCGACCAGATTTCAATCGTGACACGCTCGCCTGGATCGATATTGCGCTTGAGGAAGGCGTACGACACTTCGAAAGCGCGGGAACCTCACCTGATGAAATTGTCGATGTCATTCACGCAGGCGCGGGCGTTTTAATTCACAAATGTCCTAGCGTGCGCCATGCCTTGAGTGCGGAGAAACTGGGCGTGGATGCCGTCGCCCTCGTGGGGCTTGAAGAGGGGGGGCACCCTGGAGCCAATCAACTTCCGACCTTTGTCAATGGCGCAGTGGCGCTCAGCCGGTTAAGCGTGCCGGTTGTGCTCGGCGGGGGCATAGGCTGCGGGCAACAAATCGCTGCAGCCTTGGCGATGGGAGCCGAAGGCGTGGTCATGGGCAGCCGCTTTATGGTGGCGAGTGAAGTTCAAATGCATGTAGCCGTTAAAGAGCGCATTGTCGCGCTTGATGAGCACGGCTCGATCACCATTCTAAGCACACTCAATGACACATGGCGAGTAATGGCCAATAAAACCGCTCGCGAAGTCCAACGACTTGAAGCTGCCGGCGCTCGTCGCCACGAGGATTTTGGCGACCTGATCTTGTCCGTACGGACGCGAGATCGAGTTTACCGCGATGGGCACGTCGACGACGGCATTGTCTCGTTAAGTCCCGCGGCGGGTTTCGCCGATGCGATCGAACCTGCGGGTGCCATCGTCAATCGTCTAATGGTCGAGGCCCGACAAGCCGTGGACTCTCTCAAACGTAGTCTATCTGTTGATTGACCAATACATGATCGCCCAGAACCTGATCACCCTACTCCCCGACAAGGCTCTGAATAATTTACTGAAGGAGAATACTTTATGTCCTATATCCAAACCGAAACTCGTG
>JBEGTP010000162.1:0-5005 GCA_041179365.1 Pseudomonadota bacterium | reverse complement strand
AGAGCAACTGGATTTCGCGGTGCGCCGCATGCCGACGCTGGACACTTTGCTTGGGCCACAGCGCCAGCGCGTTGATGATCTTGGCGAACGCATGCGGCGTGGCCTAGGGCGCGTGGCTTCGGATGCACGCGGTGATTTGGCAAGGACTGTTGGCGCATTGCGCCCAGCAGTCTTAGCCTTGCGCTTGGCGGCGGCGAGGGCGCGATTGGAGCAGCTCTGGCGCGTGGCCGTTACCTTAAACCCCGACGCTATCCTGAAGCGGGGCTATGCCCGTATTGAAAAAAGGGGCGGCGGCCTGATTGCGAGCAGCGCAGAAGCGCGCAAAGCTGCGGCGCTGAAATTGCACTTTGCAGATGGCACGGTTGATGCTCGGGTTGAGAATGGAAGCAAGCCGGCCTATGAGGGGCCAAAGCCTAACCAACCCGATTTGTTTTGAAAGGATGAGACCTATGTTGATGTCTCAAGCCGGTCGTCCCGCGCGGCTCCACTATCTCGCCAATGGATTTCGCGTACTCGCGCAGGGTGACCATGTGCTTTGCGCGGTTTCCGGTCAGCCGATTGCGCTTGAGGTGTTGCGCTATTGGAGTGTTGCAAAGCAGCAGCCTTATGCCAGTGCGGAGATTTCTACCAAAGCGGCCCTTCAGGGATGATAGATATACGCATTCCGCTCTTCGGCGCAGCCTTAGCGGCCTTGACGGGGAGCTGCATCGCCGATCCCGCGCCGGGGCAGGCGCAAGCCGCAAAACAAGGGAAACCGGCGGGAACACCAGTGGCCAAAAAAACGCCGACGCGGATTGGAAAGTTCGCGCTTGATCGGGCCCCCGAGCAAGGAGGGCTCCTTTATGGCTTTGCCCCCGCCGGGACACGGCGGCTGACGGTTGACAACACCGTGGTTGAGATTGCACCTGATGGTCTCTTTTTGGCTGGTTTTGGGCGAGATTACGGGCCATTTGTAACGATTTCCGCAACGCTGGCGACTGGAGGGACAGTCGTTGAACGCTTGCCCGTGCGCAAGCGCGCGTGGCGTTTGGAAAACATCAAGACGCTTCCTAAATATCAGCAGCCAAGCGAAGAGTTTCAACGCCGTCGCCCGCCAGAATTGGCCCAGATCAACGCAGCGCGGCACATGGTAACGGGCGCGCAAGGCTGGCGGCAGACATTCATATGGCCGGCGCGTGGTCGATTTTCTGGTTTTTTTGGATCACAGCGAATCTATGCTGGAGAACCGGGCTCTCCGCATAGCGGAGTCGATGTTGCAGGCGGGGCAGGGGCTCCAGTCGTCGCACCGGCGGACGGCGTGGTGATACTCGCGGCGGAGTCGCCCTTCACGCTTGAGGGAAATTTGTTGATGATTGATCACGGAGCGGGACTCTCAACTGCCTTCTTGCATCTCTCTCGGATCGATGTGCACCGCGGCGATGTTGTGCGCCAAGGTCAGCTTGTTGGCGCTATCGGCATGACAGGCCGCGCGACAGGTCCGCACTTGCATTGGGCGCTACGGTGGTATGAGCAAAAAGTCGATCCGCAAGTCTTTGCAGGACCGATGCCAGTGGGGCCTTTGCGCCCGCTTTAAAAAACTGGGAGGCCGGCAGAAATACGCCTGCACCGGCCCCCACCCCCTAGACGCGACCCTGGGGACAACTCATTTTGTCGTCGCTTCGGCAGCGCTGACGAAGCTCTTGTGTTGGTGGATTGGACGGCCATTCGTTTGCGCTAAATGGCCGTCCGTCACCCTGATCGCGGGCAGGTAAGACACATGATCCTGCCCGGCGATTCTTCAATCGAGAAGCTATCGGCAGTGGTTCCCCGCCTTTTGCAGCGCTCTGCCCGCTAATGCCCCAGCACCTGCCCCCACGATGGTGCCTGCGGTGCGATCGCCGCGCCTGCCTACAACTTCACGCCCCAGAAGGCCTCCAACTACGGCACCGATCACCAATCCCCCCGTCGCTTTCCCGCAGCGCCGATATTGGTTTCGGTCATAGTGACGGCCGCGATTTTCATCATCGCCATAGTTGCCGTCATCATATCCGTTGTCTTCAGACCCTTGGTTATAATAATACCCGCCATCACCATCATATTGTCTATGACCGTGAGCATACGCGGCGCCCGATGATGCAAGGCCTGTTACTAGAATAGCCGTGATTGAACTGAGCTTAAAAAGCTTTTTCATCATTTCGCTTCTCCAAATTGATGATACGCGTCAATTTTGTTTCGGCGGTGCTATTTGTTGTTTCGCTTACATCGTCGATAAAGCCTCTCTAGATGAATGAGATTGACGCCAACCTGAATATGGTTGTTAGCTTCCGTTCATCTTTCGTTGTGCTCTGTTCATCTTAAGCGCCCGGGCATATGGAGGGGGGTGATCAGAATCTCGCTCTTTCTGTGGTGTGCTCTTGCGCTGGTTTTTACCGTTTCGTCGGGAGAAAAGGGACTAGACCCTCTCAGACCGCACGGGTTTGAGATACAAGCTAAGCCTGTATCGCTGATGCAAGGCAATACCGCCGTTAGGACCATTGGTGCTTTGACCTATATTGAAGGCTGGTCGCTTTCTTCATGGGACAGAAATTTTGGTGGGCTTTCAGCACTCGCCGTCGATGGCGCGCGTTTCAAACTCGTGTCCGATGTGGGGGAGGTGATCAGCTTTGACATGCACGGCGGGCATTTTTCAAACGCGCGGGTCGATTCGCTACCCAAAGGATGTGGCGATGGTTGGGTCAAAAAGAATCAAGATTCGGAATCCTTCGCAGTCGATCCCAAAACGGGGCGCAGCTGGATAGGCCTTGAGGTGCACAATTTTCTGTGCCTTGTCCCTGCGGGAGGCGACACTGCCACCGAAATTGCGCCGCATGATATGGCAGACTGGCCACATACGGGCGGACCTGAGTCAATGGTTTGGCTAAAGCGCGGCGGCCTGCTGGTTTTGGCCGAGCGCGATGACGATGATGCAAAACCAGTGACGCCTGCCGTATATTTTCCCGGTGGCCCCGAGCGCAGCAACGCGATCGCCATACGGCTAGGGTATCAAGCCCCTGCTGGCTACAGGGCTGTTGACGCGCGAGAGCTGCCGGACGGAAGGGTTCTCGTTCTCAATCGCCGTTACGAGCCGCCGATCAACTTTATGGCAAAACTTGTTGTGATTGATCCGCCGCAGCTGGTGACCGGCGCGGTCCTCAAAGGCCGCGAAATAGCCGCATTTGAAGCACCGTTCATTTCCGATAATTTTGAAGGACTATCTGTGCAGCCATCAGCCGACGGCCTGCATATTTGGATCGTCTCAGATGACAATTTTTCGCGCCCGCTTCAGCGGACGCTGTTGCTACACCTCATCTGGATGGAGCCGCATTAGGCGGCCCTCGCCAAAGTCTATTAGGCTGCGATCTTCACTTTTTTGGAGATTTCGCGCTTCAGACGGCGGGCCTTTAGACTCAGTTTTTCATCTGACGTTTTCGTAAGCCAATTGTCCAGCCCACCATTGTGCTCAACAGAGCGCAGCCCATGGGTCGAAACCCGAAGCTTCACGCCGCGTTCAAGCGAATCAGACATAAGCGTTACATTCTGCAAATTGGGCAGAAAGGTCCGCTTGGTCTTATTGTTAGCGTGGGAAACGTTATTCCCTACCAGACGGCCCTTGCCGGTCAGTTCGCAAATACGCGACATGTCTATTCGTCCTGTAAATCTTTGAGTGACTCTCGAAAGACCGCGCCCCTAACGATACACGCTGCTTTCGTCAACCGGTCTTGCACGTTAGGAGGACATATGTCGATTGCTCTTCCTGCCCCAATGCGCCGTGCGCTTGATCTTGCTGCCCAAGCTGCGGCCACAGGCGAAGTGCCCGTTGGCGCGGTTCTTGTGAAAGATGGCGTCATCATAGCCGAAGCCGCCAACGCGATGCGCGGCGGCAATGATCCCACAGCGCATGCTGAAATTCTTGCAATCCGGCGCGCCGCAGCATCTCTAGGGAGCCAAAGACTCGAAGGGTGCGATCTCTGGGTGACGTTAGAGCCCTGTGCCATGTGCGCGGGTGCAATCGCCCTTGCCCGTGTTGCGCGTCTTTATTACGCCGCATCGGACCCCAAAGGGGGGGGCATTGAGCACGGCGCAATGATTTTTAGCCACGCCACGACGAATCACGTGCCTGAGCTCTATTCAGGCTTTGGGGAACGCGAAGCTGCGGCCCAGTTGCAGGCCTTCTTTGCAGTTCGCCGATGAACCTGCCATAAGCCTTTCGAACAATGGACGCACATCTTTCCGCACAGGGTATGACGCCCTTTCCCTGGGGGGATGTCTTAATCATATTAGGGCTCATCGCTCTAAACGGCGTCTTTTCAATGTCAGAACTCGCGATTGTTTCGGCCCGCCGCGCGCGCCTCGAATCAACGACCCGCAAAAGCCAAAAGCGCGGCGCAGAAACCGCGATTGCGCTGGCGGGGAACCCAAGCCGATTTCTTTCCACGGTGCAAATCGGCATTACGCTGATTGGCATTATTGCCGGGGCCTATTCAGGTGCGAGCCTAGGCGGGCCGGTTGCTGAGCGGTTAATAGCGCTCGGTCTTCGGGGAGAATGGGCGATCAACACGGCCTATGCGCTGGTCATCGGGGTCACGACCTATCTCAGCTTAATTGTCGGCGAACTCGTGCCCAAACAATTCGCGTTGCGCGCGCCAGAGCCAATTGCGATCTTCATGTCCGTTCCCATGTTGTGGCTCGCGAAAGTGACTGCGCCGATCGTCTGGCTTCTCGACAAATCAAGTGCGCTCATTTTTCGCCTCTTGCGGATGAATCGGGAATCAGAGAGCCATGTGACAGCAGAGGAACTACATCTGATCGTCGCCGAAGCGTCAAAATCAGGCGTTATTGAAGAAAGCGAGCGCGCGATCATCTCAGGCGTGGTCCGGCTGGCCGATCGCCCCGTTCGCGAGGTGATGACGCCAAGAACTGAGATTGACTGGATCGATGTCAACGCCAACGAAAAGACGCTCAAAGCGAGCATCTTGGCCACGCCGCA
>JBEGTP010000161.1:0-2919 GCA_041179365.1 Pseudomonadota bacterium | reverse complement strand
TGATGGGGGAATTGAGCGCGATTCGAGTGTTTTTCCACCACGCTTGCGCTTTATCCTCCCAGCCGAACACATCCAGCGCCAGAATAGACCCGTCAGCATCAACGGGCGTGCGCTTGTCGGCGATATTATGAGAAGGCGCCACGCGCATATCCGCCGTGTTAACCGCAAAATTGTGCAACGCCTCCGCCGCACGGCGCACATCCTCAGGGCACGTCACTCTCACTGAATTAATGTCATCGCGCCATGTCATGCTGGATTGGCCCCACTCTCCAAAGCCGCATTTTTACGGATCCACTTAGCGATTGAGTTTAGAGTGCCAATAGTCAAAACACAACCAGCCCTTGTCTAGGCCCTAGTCTTTTGAGGAGCATCACAACGGCCCTACATCGTGTTGATACAGAAGACCCTTCCAACTGAACCGGCGACCCGTGTGAATTTTGATTTAAGTCAAGACGAAGAGATGCTGAAAGCCGTGGCGGAGCGTTTCGTTGCGGATCGCTATGATGGCGAACGTCGCCGCGCCGCGCTCTGCCAGCCAACCGGATTTTGCGCCGACAATTGGACGTTGCTCGGTGATCTCGGCTTGATCGCCATGGCGTTTGACGCGGAAAGCGGTGGGCTTTCTGCCAGCGCGACCGATCTTGCAATTGTGTTTGAGGCCTTGGGGCACGGCTTGGTGGTGGAGCCTCTGATCGAAGCCATATTGGTGGCGGGCAAAATTTTTGAATCCCACGCCGCGCCTGCCCTCAAACAGGAATGGATGGACGATTTGGTGAACGGCAAGCGTCGTCTTGCGCTCGCCCACCGCGAAGCGCGGTCTCGCGGCAATCCGGCTTGGGTCGAAACACACGCCATCCACACTGTCGATGGCTGGCGCTTATCTGGCACCAAACAAATGGTGCGCGCCGGTGTGGGGGCAGACGCCTTGATCGTTTCCGCGCGGACGAGCGGCGCTTTTGGTGACGCAGAGGGCATTATGCTGTTTCTAGTCGCAGCCAATGCGTCAGGGATGACCAGCACGCCCTACCGTGTGATCGACGGCACTGTCGCTTGCGAAATTTCCCTGCACGATGTTGCGACTGAACCACTCGGTGCTGGCCTCTCGGCGATCATGAACGCGGAATCCAAGGCCAACATTGCGCGCTGCGCAGAAGCAGTGGGTATCATGGAAATGTTGTTTGCTACCACGATTGACTATCTCCGCACCCGCACGCAATTCGGCGTTCCGCTGGGCAGTTTCCAAGCCTTGCAGCACCGCATGGTCGCGCAATATGCGGTGATCGAGCAAGCGCGCAGCTTGCTTTATCTCGCGGTGATGTCAGGCGGAGACGCAATTGCAGGCGCGCGGGCGTTTATCTGTGATGCCAGCGTCACATTGGGTCATGAAATGATCCAGCTCCACGGTGGGATGGGCGTAACCGATGAACTGATCATCGGCCACGGCCACAAGCGGCTAATGATGCTCTCGCGCTATCCCGAAGCGGCGGCCGTGGCGCTCGATGACTATGCTAGGATCTCCGCCCGATTTTAAGCCCTGCTGACGCCTGTTGGAGGGGGCTTAGCTGCCAAGGTAACTAAGACCCTTCCCTACACGGCGTCACGGCCTCCATAGCGCATTTTAGAGCTGCTTTGGCTTAACGTCTTGCTTGATCCAAGTGATGCCCCGTTTCAATAGGTCATAAAACACCGGTAAATCCCAAGCGCACCTGTCCACCGTTGGCCACCAGTCGAGCATCGGTTGCAGATCGTAATGACCCCGACAATGACCCAGCGTCAGATAGAGCACCGCTCCCCCTGTGTCTTTGGGCCCGTGCTGCTTGATGTAAAAGACAGGCTGTCGGCCAAGCGCGTCCGCCGCCTCAACAAAGCCGGTGCCAGGTTCGGTGCAGTCTGTGTCGAGGAGGACATGCAAGTCTCCGTGGGTTTCGAGGTGATAAAGCTCATCGGTGGTTTCAAACGCTTCTATGCCCTGCACAAGCGGATGCGCCGGATCGGCCACGCGGACGGTATAGGGCACAATGGGGGGGTGCGAGATAAACTGCGATCCCAGCATATCCATCATCAAGGGGGCCCAACGCGGCGCATCCCAAAGACCAGCATTGGGGCCGTCTTCGAGCAGACGCAGCACCGAATTTGTGCCGTGCAGCGCATACCAGCGCCCGCCCTTTTCCAGCCACTCCCGCAGCGCTTCCTGCGCGGCGAGCGACGGTGTCACATCGCAGGTGTAGGTGATAATGATGTCCGCCTCTTCGATTGCCGCAATATTTTCATAATCCTCAAACACGCGCGTGCGGACGGACGGATCTTCGGCAAGCAGCTTGAGCAACTCAAGACGCGCAAAATCCATATCATGCCAAACACCGCCGCAAATCAGGACGCAGTTGATGCGGGGGGGGTGTTCGGGTGCGGGGGCGTCGGTCATGGGGTGTCCTCTCACTGAATCACGCGATCCTGCGCGGAGGCAGGGACGAGATCAATCAGCCTTTTTGAGAGGGGGTATTGCCGCGTCGGAACATTTGGGCGATTGTTCGCGCAGCACGAGCACCTAAAATGAGTGAGCGTAGGAGGAGGAAATATGGGTATCACCCGACGCCAATGCCTTGGAGCTTTGGCCGCGACGCCAATGTCCGTTGCCGCGTCTGATCAATCGCTGTTATATCCAAAAATCAGAATATTCGAAGCGGCAAAAATCGTCACCATGGAACCAGCCAATCCGTCAGCACGCTTTGTTGCGGTGGCCGACGGGCTGATTCTGGGGATCGCCAATTCGCTTGCCGAACTAGAACCCTGGGCGCGGGGGCGTCAGGTTGAGATTGACAGGCGCTTCGCGAAAAATGTGCTCATGCCCGGTCTTATTGATCCGCACGTCCACCCGATGCTCGCGGCAGTTGCACTCAATCTCGTCTTTTTGGCACCTGA
>JBEGTP010000160.1:0-6303 GCA_041179365.1 Pseudomonadota bacterium | reverse complement strand
GGTCTTGAAGAGGGGCGAGATGAAGAGCAACTGCGCGCCCGCGCGTTCAGCGGCGCGCCGCTCTTGCAGCGTGTGGACGGGCGCTGTTGTGCTGCCATAATGACCGCCGTGCGCGCCGTCTGCCTTCCACGCGCGCGCTTGCAGGGGCGTTCCAGCGAGAATCAGCCAGTGGCGACGGCGCTTTGCAGTCTTTCTGACCTGCTCAAAAAGACGATGGCGTTCAGCAGGGGCAAGGCTGTAGTGCCGAAAAACAATTCCCGATCCGCACGGTAGCGCCGCGATGCTTGGTAAGAGCCGGTCGCCTATCCGTTCGTCAGTCATAAGCCAAAGGCGCGGCAAGATTGAGGAGTGGCGATTGCGCATTTCAACGCTTATAGCAGCGCCAATGAGTGAAGTGGAACAGGCTATTGTGCGTTTGGAAGCGATCCAGAACGCTGTGGCGCGCGCGCTACAAATCGCCCACCGGCCCGCAAACGTAGCGACATTGATCGCGATTTCAAAAACCCAAAGCACAGACGCGATTGCCGCGCTGATTGCGGCAGGGCAGCGCGTCTTTGGCGAAAACCGCGTTCAGGAGGCGCAATCCAAATGGCCCGACTTGCGTGCGACAACGCCCGACATTGAGCTTCATCTTGTCGGCCAGCTCCAATCGAATAAAGCAGAGGAAGCGGTTGAGACGTTTGACGTGGTCCACAGCGTTGACCGTCCATCGCTCGCGTCGGCACTCCTCAAGGCTGAAGCGAAGCGCGGGCTAAAACGCCGCTATTTCTTGCAAGTGAACATTGGCGATGAACTGCAAAAGGGCGGATGTGCGGTGTCTGAACTGCCTGCACTGTTGCAGGCCACGGCAGGGCTCAATGTGCTGGGCCTAATGGCTGTCCCGCCCCTCGGACATGAAGCGGCACCCTATTTTGCACTGCTTGCAAAGCTTGCGCGTGATCATAAACTTCCTGCGCTCAGCATGGGCATGTCGGGAGATTTTGAAACGGCGCTCATGCTCGGCGCTACGCACATTCGCGTGGGAACGGCCCTTTTTGGGGCGCGCGCCTAGCTCTTTTTCTTCCGCGCTTCCGCGATAGCGCCCTTAAGCTCATCATAGCCAACAGCGCCTATCAACACCTTATCCCCTACGACCCAAGACGGTGTGCCCGAGAGATTGAGCGCGCGCTGTAGACCAGAGACCTGAGCAAGTTCGGCCTCAATGGCCGGGCTTTGACTTGCGGCAAGGACGCCCGCGGGGTTGCCGCCCGCTTTGGTTATGGCATCATTGATACCGGCGTCTGAAAGATGCCCACCCCCGTAGAGCGCGCGGTGAAAGGCACCAAAATTTCCCGAACGCGCGAGCGCAAGGCTGATGCGGGCAGCCCCCACGCTCGAATCGCCAAGGACTGGCATTTCGCGATAAACGACGCGCAGCTTTTTATCTTCGGCGAGCAGCCGCGCAACATCGGCAACCGACTGGCGGCAATAGCCGCAGGCATAGTCGTAAAACTCAACCAAAGTGACATCGCCGTTGGCGGCCCCTTCCCAAGCGTTGCCAAAGGGCGTTTCAATCGCGCTGCGGTTATCGACGACTGCTTTGGTCGCCTCGCGCGATTTTAGAGCGTCCATCGCTTCGGGTATGATTTCGGGATGGGACAACACATAGGCACGCACGATGGCTTCAACGCCTGCCTTGTCGTTCGGGTTGACGGGTGCCGTCTGCCGCGCACCAAGTGCATAGCCTCCTACCCCAACGAGAGCAGCGATTCCTGCGATCATGATTCGCGATATTGTTTCACTCACCGGCGTTTCTTCTTCTTGTCTTTTTCAACTTCAGTGCGCGATACCATGGCAATATCTTGCGCGCGAATCCAGTCAGGCGAGCCTTGCGGCAAACCGGTCATGGCCTCTTCCGCGCTCCGCATAGCGAGTTCATACCGCCCCTCAAGATTGTAGCGCTCTGCCGTGGCCATAGCGGCACGCGGATGATCACCGCGTGCCTCATAGACGACGCCGAGTTGATACCAAGCAAAAGGATTGTCATTGTCTTTGCCGACAGACGCTTTGAGGACACGCTCAGCCTCGGGGTAGTTCCTGTCATCCTCCGTCGCGATGAGCGCATGGCCAAAGAGGCTAGCGATCAGAGGTTGATTATTGGTGAGGTCAACCGCCTCGCGCAGGATTGGCAGCGCTTCGGTTGGACGCCCTGATTCGAGCAAGATCTGACCCTTGAGCTCAAGAAAATAGGGGTCATGCGGTGCCGCGAGGAGCAATGCGTTGACCTCTTCAAGCGCGCGGTCGGGATAGGCTGATTTATGCCAAGCATAAGCACGGGCATAGCGCGCCGGAACCGATGTGTCGGAAATGGGATAGTCTTTGAGTGTTTGGCGGGGCTCCGATACAAAGCCCTTGAGTTTGGCTTTGATCCGCTGAAACCGCGCTTCAATCGCCGGGTCCGTTTTCTTATCCCACGCTGGGTCAGCGTGATAGCGGCCTTCCAAAATGGCAATACGCTCGCCCGAAAGCGGGTGCGTGCGGCCATAGCTATCGGTCTGCGGAATGCCGAGGCGGAACTCAACATTTTGGAGCTTCTTGAAAAACTCAATCGATCCGCGACCGCTGATCCCCGCTTTTGAAAGATAAGTCGCGCCGGCCGCATCAGCGCTCGATTCCTGTGTGCGGGTGAAGGCAAGAAACTTCCCAGTCGCTGCTTGCTGACCCGCCGCGATAATGGCAGGCCCTGCCTCGCCGCCGCCGAGCGCCGTCACGGCAATGCCCGCGATCAGCGAGAGGAGCATGATACCCGTTGCCACGCGCACGCCCTCACTAAAGCGCACGACATGACCGCCTGCGATGTGGCCGAGTTCATGAGCGATGACGCCCTGGACTTGATTGACATTGTCGGCCGCGGCGATGAGGCCTGTATGGATGTAGACGATTTGCCCGCCCGCGACGAAGGCGTTGATCTCCTTGTCTTGGATCATCACGATCTTCACATTGCGCGGATCTAGCCCGGCTGCGCTAATGAGCGGCGCGGAGACCGAATCAAGGAACGACTCGGTTTCAGCGTCGCGTAAGATTGATTGCGCCATTGCCGGTTGGGTCGTCAGCACAAGGCTGAGAATGAGCACCAACAAAAGGCGCAGAGGCCGCATGAAGGATCGACCCGAAGGCGGCGAGAAAGCGCTCATGAGCTCTCTCTCGCCGATTTTAGATTAACGGGCAATGAAGCCTTCACTCATCGGCACCAAATGTCCTTTGCCACCAACCCTTGCGCGGTTCAGCTGATGTGCTGTCTTCGGCAACGTCTGTTTCTTGGGCAGCCGCCTTGGGTGCGACGCGCTTGGGCGCTGAGACCGCTTGTGCAGCCTCGGCTGGCTCAGCCTTTTTGCGCGACCGTTTTGGTTTCGCCGCCGCGTCGACGGGTGCCAGTTCAGCGACACTCTCAACGGCGAGTTCAACACTGGCCTCGGCCTTTTTGCGGGACCGTTTGGGCTTTTCGGGAACGGTCTCAGCGGCAGGTGCCGCGCTTTCAACCTCGACCGGGGTTTCGGCCTTGGGCTTGCGCGCCCGGCCTTTCTTAACCGCAGGGACCGCGTCTTCATCTGGCGCAGCGCTTACAGCGGCGGTCTCTAACGGGTCGCCGCCTTGATCATCGGCGGATTCGGCGCTGTCTTGACCGTTACCATCCAGGGGTGCGCCACGCCGTCTCCGGCCGCCGCGCCGACCGCGCCGACTCCGTTTGCGCGCGGCGCTCTCTTCGTCATCGTCGGTAGCTTCGGGCGCAGGCTGGGTAGACTCCGCACTCGCACCCGCATCTGCTTCGTTCGTATCACCAGCCTCAGCGGGCCGTTCGGACGTTTCACCATCGCGTTCCTCGTCACGCCGGTTGCGGCGTCCGCCGCGCCGCCGTCGGCCGCGCTTGGCCCGACCCTCTTCGCGTTGCGGGCGTCCGCCACGCTCTTCGGCGTCATTTTCGTCTTGGTCTTCCTCGTCGTCCTCGTCTTCAGCCATATCGATCGGATCATCGTCTTCAGGCTCTTCAATGATCGCGGCAAAAGTCGGACGGAAGGCAGGCGGAGGGCCAGCGGATTCGACAACCATTCGTGCGCCTTCGATTTCTCCATCCGAAAGGATGTCGATTGTAACGCCGTAGCGCACTTCAATTTCAGCGAGTTCGGCGCGCTTGCGGTTGAGAACGTAAAATGCCGCTTCTTGGCTCGCGCGGAGAGTGAGGCGCGTGCCGTGACCGCGCGCGGCTTCTTCTTCAAGCATGCGGAGCGCCGAAAGCCCAGCAGAAGAGGCCGTGCGGACAAGGCCCGAGCCTTCGCAGTGCGGGCACATCCGGGTCGAGGCTTCGAGCACGCCAGTACGCAAACGCTGGCGACTCATTTCCATCAAGCCGAACGAACTGATCCGCCCGACCTGAATGCGCGCGCGATCATTGGCAAGCGCGGCTTTCATCGCCTTTTCAACCTTACGGACATTGGAGCCGTGCTCCATGTCGATAAAATCGATCACAACGAGCCCCGCCATATCGCGCAGGCGAAGTTGGCGGGCGATTTCTTGTGCGGCCTCCAAATTGGTGCCGACAGCGGTTGCTTCGATCCCGTGCTCGCGCGTTGAGCGGCCCGAGTTGATGTCGATCGAAACCAGCGCCTCGGTTGGGTTGATGACTAGATAACCGCCCGATTTGAGCTGGACAACGGGGTTATACATCGCCGCGAGCTGATCTTCAGCACCGTACCGCTGGTAGAGCGGCACAGCGTCAGAATAGGCTTTCACCTTTTTGGCATGGCTCGGCATGAGCAACTTCATGAAATCGCGCGCGTGCTTATAGCCTTCTTCGCCCTCGACGATGACCTCATCGATATCCTTATTATAGATATCGCGGATCGCGCGGCGAATAAGGTCACTGTCTTCGTGGATGAGCGCTGGCGCAGTCGAGCCCAGCGTGTTTTCCCGAATGCCATCCCAAAGGCGGGCAAGATAATCGAAATCGCGCTTGATCTCAGTCTTGGTGCGTTGCAGCCCCGCGGTGCGGACAATACAGCCCATCGTCGAAGGCAAGCTCAAATCAGCGAGGATGGATTTGAGGCGCTTGCGATCGGCGCCGTTCGATATCTTCCGGCTGATGCCGCCGCCGTGCGTGGTGTTGGGCATGAGGACGCAATAACGGCCTGCGAGACTAAGATAAGTTGTTAGTGCCGCGCCTTTATTGCCGCGTTCTTCCTTCACAACTTGCACGAGCAAAACCTGACGCCTGTGGATCACGTCTTGAATTTTGTAGCGGCGGCGCAGGGCCATCCGCTTGCGGCGCAGATCTTCTGCGGTGTGGTCGTCATGACCATTGCCGCCTTCGGCCGCTTCGGTTGCCTCGCCGTCGCCGAGATCTTCTTCAAGATCAGCGTCGGGCCGGTCATGATCTTGGCCATCATCATCATGATGTGCGTCAAGCGCGTCATCATCATAATCATCGTCGTCATGGGCGCGCAGCGCAGCTTCAGCTGCCGCATGCTCTGCCTCTTCGCGGAGCAGTGCTTCGCGATCCTCTTTGGGGATTTGGTAATAGTCAGGATGAATTTCTGAAAAGGCGAGAAAGCCGTGGCGATTCCCCCCGTAATCCACGAACGCGGCCTGAAGCGATGGCTCAACCCGTGTTACTTTGGCGAGATAGATATTCCCCTTGAGCTGCTTACGCTCAGCCGATTCAAAATCAAATTCTTCGATCCGGTTTCCCTTGACGACTGCCACACGGGTTTCTTCCCGGTGGCGGGCGTCGATCAACATCCGCATTGTCATTATAAAGTCTCCGTGCGCGCTGACGTGTCGCCAAAGTGGCGGCGCGCGCAATTATGTGTTGAGTCCGGTCCGAGGGGCTGCAAAAAAGGGCAGCAACGCCCGACCGGCGCATGGTCATGTTAATTGCCTCTGCTGCAAGGGCACGCCCGGTCACTTGGACCGGGGCAGCAACCACTACAGCCGCTGGCGACCAAGGGCCGGCAAGCAACTGTTCTGGGCGTCTATGCATCATGCAGCGTCAACCTGAAGGGGCCTGAGCAAGTGTCAGGCCTGATTCCGCGCATCAAGAGTGACGCGCGCCACAACCGGCTAGCACCTCGTCTACACAAAAGGAAGCGCGATTCCAGAAGTGCGCGCGAAGTTATGGCAAATAGAGCGTTAACCGTAGTGCTACACCCTGATTTGAAGGAATGCTGGCAAAAGCAGCGACGAACAAAGGCTAATTTTCGGGAAACCAATTCACCATGCTCTGGACCAAAGCGCAAAAAATGGGGCATAAGGCCCCCATGTTGGCTAGTC
>JBEGTP010000159.1:0-5455 GCA_041179365.1 Pseudomonadota bacterium | reverse complement strand
GCTCGATGACCAAGCAGCGTTTGCAGCGCTCGCCCAAAAGCTGCTTGCTGATCTCGAACTCATCAACGCCGAAACCGAATTTGACCCGACCGAGTCGCAAGACGATTCAGACGATGAGGATGAAGGCGAGGGCGATCAGGAGCAGGACCAGTCTGACGACGGCGCGAGCGACGCTGAAATGCAGGCCCGCGCCGAGCAATCTGAAGGCGACGGCGAAGAAGGCGAAGAGCAGCAGATTGAGTCCGAAAGCGATATGGACGGCGAGGGCGAACCCGGCGACGAGGGCGACGAAGGCATGCTCCCCGTTCGGCCCAATCGCCCGCTCTCTGATTTGCCGCCGCAATTCGACTATAAGGCTTGGTCAACCGCCTTTGACGAAGAGATTGCCGCGACTGACCTCTGCGATGAAGATGAGCTGACCCGGCTGCGCGCTTATCTCGACCAACAGCTGACGCATTTGCAAGGGGCCGTCACCAAGCTCGCCAATCGCCTCCAGCGTCGTTTGATGGCGCAGCAAAACCGCAGCTGGGATTTTGATCAGGAAGAGGGCATTTTGGATGCTGCCCGTTTGGCGCGGATCGTCGTCTCCCCGGGCACATCGCTCAGCTATAAAGTCGAGCAGGAAACTGACTTTCGCGATACCGTTGTCACCTTGCTTATCGACAATTCTGGCTCGATGCGAGGGCGACCGATCTCCATTGCGGCAATCAGTGCGGACATCATGGCGCGCACGCTGGAACGCTGCGGCGTCAAAACCGAGATTCTCGGCTTCACCACGCGCGCCTGGAAGGGTGGTCAGGCCCGCGAATCTTGGCTCGCGGCTGGACGGCCCGGCACACCGGGGCGGCTCAACGATCTGCGGCACATTCTCTACAAAAAGGCCGATGAGCCTTGGCGGCGCGCGCGCAAATCCTTGGGGCTGATGATGCGCGAAGGGCTGCTCAAGGAAAATATCGACGGAGAAGCCTTGCTTTGGGCGCACAATCGCTTGGTCAGCCGACCCGAGGAACGCAAGATCCTGATGGTCATTTCCGATGGTGCGCCGGTTGATGATTCGACCCTGAGCGTCAACAATGGGGCTTATCTTGAGCGCCATTTGCGGCAGGTGATCAATTGGATCGAAGCGCGCTCGCCGGTTGAACTCTGCGCGATTGGGATAGGCCATGATGTGACACGCTATTACCAAAAGGCCGTCACAATTATGGACGCCGAGCAGCTTGGCGGGACGATGGTTGAACAGCTCGCAGGGCTGTTCGAACCCGTCTAGTCCTAGGCCTCAAAGCGGGTTTTCTCCCAAAATCAAGGATGCCCCTTGCGTGGCGCGCGCGCAACACTACATCCTGATTGAAAGGAGGCTTCACCCCCATGAACCTCGAAAAATTTACGGACCGCGCCAAGGGCTTTCTGCAAAGTGCGCAAACGGTTTCGATCAGGAATAAC
Organism: Pseudomonadota bacterium; assembly: GCA_041179365.1. Lineage (GTDB taxonomy): Bacteria > Pseudomonadota > Alphaproteobacteria > Sphingomonadales > Sphingomonadaceae > Aquisediminimonas. The sequence continues at coordinate 4,015 of JBEGTP010000159.1, read as the reverse complement.
CACCAGCGGATATCGCCCGAGCATCTCTTGAAGGCTTTGCTTGAGGATAAGGAAGGCATGTGCGCAGGTCTGATCGCAGCCGCAGGGGGCGATGCCCCGATGGCGGTGCGCGAGACCGACGCAGCGCTTGCCAAGATTCCTGCCGTCTCAGGCTCGGGCGCGCAAGCGACGCCGGGGCTCGACAATGATCTCGTGCGGCTCCTCGATAGCGCTGAGCAGGTAGCAACCAAGGCCGGTGACAGCTTTGTGACGGTTGAACGCCTATTGCTGGCGCTCGCCCTCGCGACAACGACCGATGCGGGCAAAGCACTCAAAGTCGCAGGGCTCAAGGCAGAAGCGCTCAACGCTGCGATAAATGCTCTGCGCAAGGGCAAAAATGCCGATACGGCATCCGCCGAAGAAACCTATGACGCGCTCAAGAAATATGCGCGTGATCTGACAGAAGCGGCGCGCGAAGGGAAGCTTGATCCCGTTATCGGACGCGATGAAGAGATCCGCCGCACGGTACAAATTCTCGCACGGCGGACAAAGAATAACCCCGTGCTCATTGGCGACCCGGGTGTTGGCAAGACCGCGATTGCCGAAGGGCTTGCGCTGCGGATCGTCAACGGTGATGTGCCTGACAGTCTCAAAGACCGCAGCCTGATGTCGCTCGATATGGGCGCATTGATTGCCGGGGCAAAATATCGCGGCGAGTTTGAAGAGCGGCTGAAAAGCGTGCTCGATGAAGTGCGCGGTGCCGAAGGGCAAATTGTGCTCTTCATCGATGAAATGCACACCCTCATCGGCGCGGGCAAAGGCGAAGGCGCTATGGATGCGTCGAATTTGCTCAAGCCTGCTCTCGCGCGCGGCGAGCTCCATTGCATCGGCGCGACGACGCTTGATGAATACCGCAAGCATGTTGAGAAAGATCCGGCGTTGCAGCGCCGCTTTCAGCCTGTCTTTGTTGGCGAACCGACAGTCGAAGACACGGTCTCGATCTTGCGCGGGCTCAAGGAGAAATATGAGCTTCATCACGGCGTTAGGATTACCGACGCTGCACTCGTGGCGGCCGCCGCGCTCTCGAACCGCTACATTTCGGATCGCTTCCTGCCTGATAAGGCAATCGACCTAATGGATGAGGCGGCTTCGCGCATTCGCATGGAAGTGGAATCCAAGCCCGAAGAGATTGAAACGCTTGACCGCAAAATCATCCAGATGAAAATCGAAACGCTTGCGCTTGAGAAGGAAACCGATGCGGCATCAAAGGATCGCCTCGCATCGATCAAGACGGATCTCGCCAATCTGGAAGAAGAGTCCGCAAGCCTGACCACCCGCTGGCAAGCCGAAAAGGATAAAATTCACGGCGAGGCCAAAGTGAAGGAGGAGCTTGAAGCCGCCCGCCTCCAGCTCGATCAGGCGCAACGCGGCGGAGATCTCGCCAAGGCCGGTGAACTGCAATATGGCACGATCCCGGCGCTCGAAAAGCGGCTTGCCGATGCCGCCGGCGCGGCAGCAGGCGCAATGCTACGTGAAGAAGTTACCGCCGATGATATTGCTTCGGTCGTGGCGAAATGGACAGGCATTCCTGTTGAGCGGATGCTGACGGGCGAGCGCGAAAAGCTGCTCGACATGGAAGCCGGCCTTGGCAAGCGCGTGATTGGCCAAAGCGATGCGGTGAAAGCCGTCTCGACCGCTGTTCGCCGTTCGCGCGCGGGCTTGCAAGATCCCAACCGTCCGCTCGGCTCCTTCCTCTTCCTCGGCCCCACAGGCGTTGGCAAGACCGAGCTGACCAAGGCGTTTGCCGGGTTTCTGTTTGATGATGACAGCGCGATGGTCCGCATCGATATGAGCGAGTTTATGGAAAAGCATTCGGTCTCGCGGCTAATTGGCGCGCCGCCGGGCTATGTTGGCTATGAAGAAGGCGGCGTGCTGACCGAAGCCGTGCGTCGGCGGCCTTATCAAGTCGTGCTCTTTGATGAAGTTGAAAAGGCCCATGCAGATGTTTTCAATGTGCTGCTCCAGGTTCTTGATGATGGCCGTCTGACCGACGGGCAGGGCCGCACGGTCGATTTTTCAAACACGATCATCGTGCTCACATCAAACCTTGGAAGCCAGTTCATCGCGGGCCTTGCCGACGGCGAAGATGTTGAAAGCATTGAGCCGCAAGTGATGGACATTGTGCGCGGACATTTTCGGCCAGAATTTCTCAACAGGCTCGATGAGATCATATTGTTTCATCGCCTAGGACAGGCGCATATGGCCCCCATTGTTGACATTCAGGTCGCGCGTGTCGGAAAATTGCTTGCTGATCGTAAAGTGACGCTTAGCCTCACCGATGGCGCACGGGCTTGGTTGGGCCGTGTTGGCTATGATCCGGTGTACGGCGCACGACCCCTCAAGCGCGCGGTGCAGAAATATCTGCAAGACCCGCTGGCGGATATGATTTTGCGCGGTGCTGTGCCCGACGGTGCTGACGTTAAAGTCGATGAAGGCGATGGCGGCTTGGTGCTCAGTACCTAAGGCCTAACGTGCATCGCTCATCCCCGGGCTATAGCCTGACCCGTCAATGGCTTTGCAGAGGTGCTGAAGCAGGCGCTGTTCGGGGAGGGTGATGTGTGGGTTCCAGACGTCAAAGATGAGCACAGCGCGAAGCTCATCACTGTCATTCCACGCTTCGTGTTCGATGGTATCGTCAAAGGCGAAGGCCTTCCCCTCAACCCACGATCTTGTCTCGCCACCAACGCGGAAGCGGCATCCGCTCGGCACAATGAGCGGAAGATGCACAATCGCGCGTGTATTGGTCACGCCGCTGTGCGCCGGTATATGCTTGCCGGGCTTGAGGATTGAGAAAAATGCTGTTGGTGCGCGGCCGGACAAATTGACGCGCGGGATAAGATCAAGCGCGGCGGCTGTTTCTGGGCAGCGGGCGCATGCATCGTCTATCCGCGCGCCGTAATTCCACAAAAAATAGGCGCTCCAATCAAGCGAGCCGTTAAGCTCGGTCCAAATGTTTTGTGGTAATCCGGGTTGTTGCTGAACATAGGGCTGCAGTCCCGCTGCGCCTGACGCGAGCAGCGCCAGCAATTCAGCGCGGATGGCATCGGTCCTTGCTTCGATTTCGTCCATCCAGGGGAAATGGTGATCCTCAAAAAATTCGTCAGCGGGCAGAAAAGGGAAGTGGAGCCCCTCGCATTGGTTGGCGTATATCTGACGGCGGCCAAGCGTCGCATTGGCGCAGGCATCAAAGCGGCGGCGCTCAGCAGTCGGGACAGCAGCGCGTGCCGCGTCAAGCGCGGCGTCTACGCCGTCGCCGTACCGCGCATTATGCAAAGCGACCCATTGGCCCGCACGCGCCAAGACCTGCGCTAGGACGTCGGGCATGGGATCAATATGCGCTGAAAGGCGCAGTGCGTTGGTCCAGGCTTGCAAAGTCAGCGCATTTTCGCCGCGCCGCTCATGGAGCTCTGCCTTCCGACGCCACGCCATGAAATCACGTTGATCAGCATTGAGCGCACCTTGCAACGCCGCAAGTTCTCCAGCATCATCGTTCGTTAGTCGTAGTGCGGTTGCGAGATTGAGATAGAGCGCACCCTCGGCTGGATCTTGCACGATAGCGGCCCGAAAATGGACTGCTGCCGCGGTGCCCTCTTGCCGCCGCAGGGCGATCATCCCAAGCATATTGTGTGCACGCGCTTCATCTGGAAATTGCGCCAGAAGCTGGGTCAGTTTCGCCGCCGCGCTTGCGTCATCGCCGGCCTCGCTTGCCACTTGCGCCTCACGCAACGCTTGTTCTCGCTTGCTCATCATTCGCTCCTACTGCCAAACTTGCGTTCGCGCCACTGGGCGGGCATCACGCTGCGATGAAAGAAGATGCATCAACGATTGTCGCCGATGCCGCATGGCTGGCCCACCGGTACCGCGCGCCTGATGATGCCGTGCTTTTCATCCCTGTCTCGCGTACGCGCCACAGCGAAGTCACCTTTCTTACGGACGAATATCTCGGTGCTGCCAAAAAGGTGGTGACCCTCGTTCG
>JBEGTP010000158.1:0-13047 GCA_041179365.1 Pseudomonadota bacterium | reverse complement strand
GATGTCGGGCAGTGAACGCGCACAGGAATGCCGCGCTGATGTCGCCGATGAGATGTCGGCACGCGAAATTGCTGAGGCCCAACGCCAAGCGCGCGCTTGGCTGATGGAAACAACGCGGCGGGCGGCTTAACTGCTTTTCTTAAAAGGTGTGAAGTCTGCCAAGACTTCGATCTCTTGTTCTACCGCCTGACGCTCGCGCGTGAGGAAGTTGGAAACGGCCGAACGAAAGCCTTCGTCTGGAATATAATGCGCTGACCAAGTCGGGACGGCGACATAGCCCCGCGCGAGCTTGTGCTCACCTTGGGCACCCGCTTCAACGCGACCTAGACCGCGCGCTATGGCGGCTTCAATCGCCTGATAATAGCAAATCTCAAAGTGCAAAAAGGGAATGTCTTCGCTGCACCCCCAATAGCGCCCGTAAAGCGCCTCATCGCCGATGAGGTTGAGCGCCCCCGCCACGGGCCGGCCATTGCGTTCAGCAAGGATCAAGAGCAGCTGATCAGGGATAGCCTTTGCCAACAACGAAAAAAAGCTGCGTGTGAGATAAGGCTGCCCCCATTTGCGCGCACCCGTGTCTTGATAAAAAATCCAAAAGGCATCCCACTCAGCCTCGGTAATATCGCCGCCTTCAATGTGACGAATCGTGACGTTCGCTTGGGCGCCCGCCCGCTCCTTGCGGATGGCCTTGCGCTTGCGTGATGAAAGCGTCTCAAGAAACGCCTCAAACTGGGCATAGCCATTATTAAACCAATGATATTGGATCCCCTCGCGCAGGAGCCAGTCAGCGGCCTGAAACAGCGGCAGCTGCGCTTCCTCAACAAAGGTCGCATGCGCGGACGAGAGGTTATTTTGGCGCACGATCTGCTCAGCGGCGCGGAGCAAATGAAGGCTTGTCCCCGGCGTTTGCGCAAGGATGCGAGGGCCAGGTGCTGGCGTGAAGGGCACTGCGATCTGGAGTTTTGGATAATAGGACCCGCCAGCGCGTTTCCATGCCTCTGCCCAGCTATGATCGAAAACATATTCTCCCTGACTATGGCTTTTGAGATATGCCGGGAGCGCGCCCATGAGCGTTCCATCTGCGCCCTCAATCAGAATGGGTGACGCTTGCCAACCTGTACCCGGCCCAACGCTTCCCGAGGCTTCGAGCGCCGCTAGGAAGCCGTGCGAAATGAACGGATTGCCTGTTCCCGCACACTGCGCCCACTGATCAGCATCGAGCGCAGCAACGCCGTCCCCAATCCGCGCGACGAAACTGTCTTCCTCCCGCGCATTGGGAGTCATCGCGGCGGAGTCTCAAATATAATTTCGTCGGCAGCGTCACGCGCAATCTTCTCTTGCTCAGCCGTTCGCACTGTCCACGTTAAAACAGGATAGCCACGCTTGCGCTGCGCGGCGGGAAAACGGGCGGGAAGATCGCGAATATCATACGCCAAAAAGTCTGGCCGCGCGCGCCACATGGCAACGTGACGTGCGAGGCGCGCGCGCAAACCCTTTCCCGCCGTCGCGCCCTCTTGCTGCGTCATTACAAGGCCGCGCAGGGACTTTTTGGCATTGCGAAAAAACCAACGACTGACTTCGGGATGAAAGGACATGATCGCGACGGGCCCAAGATAGCCTTCCATGGCGCGCCGCACGCCGCGGCACAGGGTATTGAGCGTCGCGTCATCATCAACTTTGACTTCAACCAAAATAGGCACCCGCCCGTGAACAAAGGCCAGAACATCATCGAGCGTGGGAATAGTATCTGTCGTATCGCGCAGCGTGATCTGGCTCAACTCAGCACGCGATTTGCGCGCAACTTGGCCGCTACTGGCCGTCAGCCGCTCTAAGGTTTCGTCATGGAACACCATGACTTCGCCGTCACGCGCCAGCCGCACATCAAGCTCTATGCCGTATCCGCCTTCAAGCGCCGCCGCAAAGGCCGACATTGAATTTTCAACGCGCCCTTCTCCGTGCAAACCGCGATGCGCAAACGCCTGCTGGCGAAGGACCGCAACGCGCTCTGTCGATGGCGGATCGCCAAAGATGTCATCAAGTTTTGCGGATAGCGACAACCGCATCAACCTCTACGATGGCGCCTAGTGGCAAAATTGAAACCCCAACGGCGGAGCGCGCATGCGTACCCGCGTCACCAAAAATTTCTACCATGAGCTCGGACGCGCCGTTTGCGATCTTGGGCTGCTCGGTAAAGCGCGGATCAGAATTGATGAAGACGCCAAGCTTTACAATCCGCTCGACTTTATTGAGCGACCCCAACGCCGCTTTGATTTGCGCTAAAAGCATAATTCCGCACGCCCGTGCCGCGGCCTTGGCATAGGCCGGGTCACGATCTTCGCCAACACGCCCGACCATCAAAACACCATCTTGAAAGGGGAGCTGACCCGAAACATGCATCAGGCCGTCAACGATCACCGTTGGCACATAAGCCGCGACCGGCGCGGCTGGCGAGGGCAACGCTAGGCCTAGCGACAGCAAACGGTCCTCGGGCGAGAGCGCAGCGTCTGGATTGGGCTCTTCGGCGGGTTTCGGGCCGCGCATCGGTGTCATCATTTCTCTTACGTCACGCACCATGGGTCTGTCCTTCAGCAAAGCGATCTGTGATCCAAGAGCGCGCTCCCGCCCAATGATCAATGCGACTATGTGCTTTTGCACTGGTTTTGATGTGCGGTGCAAGTCGTGGTTCGCCAACCATGTGCAAGCGCCACACTTCGGGCGCATGTTCAGCAATTGATTCATGTTGGTGGGCAAGATCATCAACAAACACCGCGACCGAGGGTTTGTAGGTATCGAGGATCCGTCGCATCGCCTCTCCTTTGCCGCCCTGATTGGTGTAGACCGGCTTGTCGATCCCCACGGCGCGTAGCTGCTCGGCGCGCGCATCACGCACATTATCAGTCAAATTGGTCAAGACAACAATATCGGCAAGCGCGGATAATGCCGCAATCGATTCAACGGCACCAACAATCGGTTTTTGTCGGTGCATTTCAGTTTTGAAAAATCCGGTCAGGAGAGGCCAGATGTCTTCCCCGGCAACTAACTCCCCGCCTGCACGGCGACGCAAGGCATTCGCAAAGTCACCGCTCTCGAGATCAAAATGAATCTCGTGCTCTTCATCGAGCCACTCGGCGAACGGCACCACCATGTGCAACAAAACTTCGTCGCAATCGGTAATCAATAGAGGTCGGCTCATGAGGATAAGGCTCCACGCGCTGCGGCGAGCCGCTCCGGGCTCAACCCCAAAGCATCTGCGCAGGCTATAAAATCTGGTTGATGGCCTTCGAGGAAGCCAAGCGCTGCGTCAAGCACAACAGGGTCCGCAATGCGGGTTCTCAAATCTTCCGGCACCAAACCCGTCAGCGCCAGAAAGCGCTCCGCGCGGCTCGCCTCCGCTAAGATCCAGACTATTGCTTGCAGGGCGACAGCCTGACCATCATCTTTAATTGTCTCTCGCACCTGCATCGCCTAAGGCTTTGGCACAGGTTCAACAAGGGGTTTCACAGTGTCAAAACGGGTGCTTGTCGTCGAAGACAACGAACTCAATCTGAAACTCTTTTCCGATTTACTGCGGGCGCATGGACATGAGGTAGAGCCCATCCGCGATGCCCGCGAGGCAATTGATAGGGCTCAGGCCTTTCGCCCCGATATAATCGTTATGGATATTCAAATGCCGCATATCACGGGGCTGGAGCTGATCGAGCAGATTCGTTTAGATCTTACACTTCGGCGCACGCCTGTGATGGCGGTTACAGCCTATGCGGGGAAGGGCGATGAAGAGCGCATCAAGGAAGCCGGTGCCGACGCCTATGTGTCGAAACCGATTACGCTGATGCAATTTATGGAAACGATCAACACGCTCTCAGCGCTGGCCGAAAGCCGAAAGTAGAATGCCCGCAGACCGGGCAAGCGCTTACTTGATCTTCGCTTCTTTGAAATCGACATGCTTGCGCACGACGGGATCATATTTGCGCATCGACATTTTCTCGGTCTGCGTGCGCGGATTCTTCTTCGTTGTGTAGAAGAACCCGGTATCGGCCGAGCTGACGAGCTTGATCTTGACGGTGGTCGGCTTTGCCATGACCCAAAAACCCTTATCGAAAGTAAAAGAAGAATCGCACCGAGGCGCGGAAGATGCGGCCATTGGGTGATGGCGGACGAATTGTCAAGGCAGACGAGGTCGCTTTGTCTGTCCTCGGCTACGAGCGCCGCTGACGGGATTTACCTTTCGTTTCAATCGACTGCCGAAAAAACAACGTATAAAATCGTCCTATCTTTGCGGCTCTTTACGCAGAATTAACCGCGCTAACCCATAAAAAACTCAGATAAAAGGGATCGGAGCGCGGCGCAGTCGCGATGCGAGCCCATAACGTGTGGGAACTGACAATGCGTATATTGGTTGCTGACGACGAGCCGCGCCTGCTTGCCGCCTATAAAGTTTGCCTTGAGCAAATTGCCGGAGATGACAGCGACCTCGACAGTCTTGGCTCTGCGCTCTTTGGCGATAGCGCGGAAGACACGGATCTTTACCCCTCAGCTGATAACCGCGTTGACTATGTGACACAGGGCGAAATCGCCGTTGCCTCCGTTCGCGATGCTATTGCCGCTGGCGACCCTTATGGCGTGCTTTTTCTCGATATGCGGATGCCACCGGGCATCGATGGATTTGAAACCGCGCGCCAAGTGCGACACCTCGATAAGAACATCAACATTGTCATCGTCACTGGCTATTCAGACCATGCGCCGCAGCAAGTCGCGAAAGTCGCAGGGCCTCTCGACAAACTTTACTATCTCGCAAAACCATTTGAAACCGCCGAGATTCACCAGCTCGCGCAGTCGCTCGGCGCAAAATGGTCGATGGAAAGCCAATTGCGCGAGGCGCATCGTCTGATCGGCGAAAAAATGGGCGAGCTTGAACAAGCGCATTTAGAGCTCGGTGCAAGCGAGGCGCGTAGCCGCCATATCGCCCTCCATGATCAATTGACTCATCTTCCCAACCGCCGCGCCTTTCAAGAGCATCTCTCTGCGGTGTTGCCCGATCGCACGCAGTTGGTCAGCGTCTTGTTTGTCGATCTTGACCGGTTCAAGCTCGTCAATGATACGCTTGGCCACGGCGCCGGTGATGAACTGATTTGCAACCTCGCTGAACGTATGGCGCGCTTTCTCCCTGAAGGGGCAATGATCGCGCGGCTCGGTGGCGATGAATTTGGCATTGTCCTCTCGGGTTACGAGGCAGAGGCCGTTAAGCGCATTGGGGACGGGCTCGTGTCGCTGTGCGAAGATGAGTTTGTTATCCTTGGAACACAAGTTCACGTTGGAGCCTCGATCGGGATCGCACACCGCACCGACACCCAACTCGATAGTAGCGAGCTTTTGCGGCGGGCCGACCTTGCCCTTTATGCCGCAAAGAGCAACGGACGCGCGTGTTGCTATATTTACACCGCAGCGATGGACGAGAGTTCAAGGACGCGGGCGGAAATTGATCGCCGACTGCGCCAAGCGCTCGACGCCAATGAACTTACTCTTGCCTATCAGCCGATTATCGATCCTGACACCGGCGGACCCATTGGATATGAAGCGCTGCTGCGCTGGGATGATGAAGAACTTGGCCAAGTTTCGCCAACCATCTTCATTCCCATTGCCGAAGAAACCGGCCTTGTTTTGCCCTTGGGTGAGTGGGTCATTCGCAGCGCTATCGCCGAATGCGCGAAATGGGAGCAAGGGTTTGTTTCGATAAACCTTTCAACTCGCCATTTTCAGTCACGATCGCTCGTCGATTTTGTGACCGCAGAAGCGCGCGCAGCGGGCGTGCAAATCAATCGCATCCAGCTTGAGATCACCGAGACAGCGCTGTTTGACGATGCGAAGCTCGCCGCCCAGAATTTGATCGCGCTGCGCAATGCCGGCATCCGGATTGCGCTTGATGATTTCGGGACGGGCTATTCCTCGCTCGTCAATTTGCGGGATTTTGAAATCGACTGCATCAAGATTGACCGTTCGTTCGTGTCGTCGCTTGGCACCGACCGCCAAGCATCAGCCATTGTGAATTCCGTGACGGGCCTTGCCCGCTCGCTTGGCCTCAGTGTGGTTGCCGAGGGCGTTGAGAACGCAACCCAGGTACAGTCGCTTCGCGTGATGGGCTGCGGCCTGATGCAGGGTTATTACTATTGCGCGCCGATGCATTCCGATGATTTGCCGCACATTCCCCTTGATGGCTATGACGCGGTCGAACCCGCCCCCCGCAAGGTTGCCTGAGGTGGGGGACACCAAGGCTGTCTCCTGGTGGGACCGACTCGGCCTGGTCGGAAAATACTCAGTTCTTCTAGGCGCTGTGGCGTTGGCCATCGCGCCGGCCGTCTATTTTACGCTTGATGGGCTTTTGACGCCGGCGTTTCAAAAAATCGAAACGCAGCAAGTCGTCGATCAGCAAGCCCGCGCGCGGCATGCGCTTGCCTCTTTGCAAGAAGGGCTCAAGAGTTCCGTTCTTGATTATGCCAAATGGGACCCGATGTACGCTTATGTCATCAGCCCGAACCGCGCCCTCGAAGCCGAAACAATGACCCCCACGTCCTACGAGAATATGGGGATCGACCTCATGGCTGTGGTCAGGACGGACGGCAAAATTCTCTGGTCTGATGCGTCTGATCGCGCCACAAATCAGGTCCTTCCTGCCGAAACAAAGACTTTTGCATCCTTGCTTGGCTCGGGACCCCTTTTTGAAGATGCTCTTGCCCACCAAGACTCGGCGCATTTTGTAAAGACGGCGCGCGGGGTCTACGCTGTCCATGCTTCGTGGGTCCGCAAGAGCAGCGGTACTGGCGCTATCAAAGGCTTTCTCGTCATGGGGATATTGCTCGGCGAGAAGGATATGAGCGAAGCGCTTCAGGTCAAATCGACCCTCGATCTGCACCCGACTGCCACAAAAGCAGCCCGCATAATCGCCGATAAAAACCATGTTTTAATTACCGCCGAAAATCGCAGTATTGATACAGCCCTTGGCCTTGTTGGGTATGATGGTGCGCTCCTCGCCAGTATCGAATATCAAACGCCGCGCAGCATCACAGCGGCGGGTAGCCGCGCGATTACGCTCGCGGCAACAGCAATGATTGTTGGATTTCTCATTCTTGCGGGATTGATCGGCTGGGCCATTCGGCGGGTTGCTGTGACGCGGCTGCAAGCGCTGGAAAAACATGTTCGCACGTTCAGATCAGACGGGACAGCGATTGACGCACGCTTGACGCACGGGTCTGATGAAGTTGCATCGCTTGCACAGGGGTTTCAGTCACTCACCGAAGAGCTGAACCTTGCCGAGGCCCAGTTGCGTGAGCAATATTACGTGCAAGGCAAAGCCGATTCAGCGGCGGGGCTCCTCCACAATGTCCGCAATGCCATTGCCCCCGTGCGCGTGATGCAAGAGAAATGGGTGCGCGAAGAAAGCCTGCCCTATCGCGTGAACTTGAAGAAAGCGCTGGATGAGCTGGCAAGCGGTACTGTCGACCCTGCACGCGGGGCCGATCTGCAACGCTTTGTCGTCTCGGCCGCCCGCAAACTGATCAATCAAGGTGACGACAGGAAGCGTGAATTTATCGACATGCAGGAATCGGTCGATCAGATCGCAGCCATCCTGTCGAGCTATGATCTGAGTACCACGATGAAGGCAAAAGGCGAGGACACTGACATAGACACGCTCGCCCTCATCACGCGGGAGGCCAAGCAGCTCATCGCGCGCACCGCAGGCCGGATAACAATCGACCTTCCAAGCGCGCTGCCGCATATTAGTGCAAACCCAGTCCAGCTCGCGCAGATTGTTTCCAATCTTTTCATCAACGCTCTCGAGTCGATGGAAGCCGGGCAAGTGTCGGACATGCGCTTGGTCGTTGCCGGGCAAGTGGCCGACGATGGCATGTCGCTGATCTTGCGCATCAAAGACAATGGCGAGGGCATTGAGGCTGCAACTTTGAAAACGCTTTTCGATCGCGGTTTTAGCACCAGACCCCATAAGTCAGGCGGAATTGGCCTTCATTGGTGCGCGAATGCAATCCGCATCATGGGGGGTAGCCTCACCATCGAAAGCGGCGGTAAAGGCCAAGGCGCGACCGCCGTGCTGGTTCTAAAGGCCGCCGCTGTTGCATTGCCTCTAGGGCTCTGCGAAACCGCCCTCGCCGCTTGAGGCAATAAGGCATAATATGGAAGCGCTTCTCCCCGTCATCCTCGCCGTCCTGATGGGAGAGATGGGCGGCAAGGTACAGGGCGAAGCCGAAGCGCTTATGCGCGGCCACGGCTCAGCTCTGGCGATTGTGCTCGCGCTAGGCCTTACGAGCCTCACTGTCTTGTTTTTCGCTGCCTTTGCCGGCATTCTGCTCGCCGAAATGATGACCTATCAGGCGCGCACATTGATGCTTGGCGTTGCGTTGCTGAGTTCGGCCTTCGGTTTGTTTTGGCGCAAGAAGGACGCGGCGCCTGTCGGCAAGAGGCAACCTTTTGTGACAAGCGTCTGGCGTTTGATATCCGCGCAGCTGAGCGATAACAGCGGCTTCCTCGTTTTTGCTTTTGCAGCGCGCACGCACGCGCCCGTGCTAGCGGCCAGCGCTGGGTTTTGCGGTATGCTTCTTGCGGTAATCCCCGTGCTTGCAGCGCCCGACGACTGGCGGGCAGATTTTAAAGTCGCACTACTCCGTAAAATTTTCGGCTTCCTCTTCCTGTTCGTTGGCCTCGGCTGCGTCCTTACGGCGCTTCAACTCATTTTCTAGAGTGGGTCGATCACAGTCATCGGAACAGTTCACACGACGGGCGTTCGGCACGCGGCTATACCGAAACCATTCCAAACTTAGGAGTGAACGCATGACCAATCGCCCTCACATTGATGCTCTGAATGGCTTTCTTGCTGACAGTTTTACACTGTATTTGAAAACCAAGAATTTCCACTGGCATATCACGGGCCCCCATTTTCGGGATTATCATCTGCTTCTTGATGAGCAGGCCTCTCAAATTCTGGCGATGACTGACATCATTGCCGAGCGCGTGCGAAAGCAAGGGGCCGCTACGCTGACGTCGATTGGTGCTATTAGTCGGCACCAAACGCTCAAAGACCACGACTCAACAGACCTAGATGCAAGCGCAATGCTCGATTTGCTCCGCGCCGATAATCTTGCTTTGGTCATCGCTACAAAAGCACTCAAAGTGCTTGTTGACGAAGCCAGTGACAATGCGACGAGCGGCCTTGTTGATCAGTGGACAGACGAAGCCGAACAGCGCGCGTGGTTTCTCGAATCGGCAAAGGGGCACTAAAAGCGCGCATTGCGACTCGTGTGTCCATGCGCTAAAGGATCAAGATCGCCCCGGCGTTTGCGCAGTAATCTCTGCGCGCTCCGGGGCGTCGCTTTTTTTGGACATGCAGGATAAAGTTATGACCCGTCGCCGCCAGATTTACGAAGGCAAGGCCAAGATCCTTTATGAAGGGCCCGAACCTGGAACGCTCATTCAGTATTTCAAGGATGACGCGACCGCCTTTGATGGAAAGAAAAAGGCGACGATCAACGGCAAAGGCGTGATCAACAACCGCATCTCCGAACATGTGTTTACGCTGCTCGGCAATATCGGAATTCCGCATCACTTCATCAAGCGCCTCAACATGCGCGAACAGCTCATCCGTCAGGTTGAAATTGTTCCGATTGAAGTCATCGTCCGTAACGTCGCGGCGGGGTCGCTCTCAAAGCGCCTCGGGATTGAAGAAGGAACGCCGCTCAGCCGGACGATCCTTGAGTTTTGCTACAAGGATGACGCCTTGGGTGACCCGATGATAACCGAAGAGCATATCGCCTGCTTCGGGTGGGCGACGCAGGAAGAAATGCACGACATTTCTGATATGGCCATCCGGATTAATGACTTTATGTCGGGTCTATTTGCGGGAATTGGAATCAAACTGGTTGATTTCAAGCTTGAGTTCGGGCGGTTCTGGGAAAATGACTATGCGCGCATCATCCTTGCCGATGAAATCAGTCCCGATGGGTGCCGCCTTTGGGATATGGCGACCAACGAAAAGCTGGATAAGGACCGCTTTCGGCGCGATCTAGGCGGCGAAGTTGAGGCTTATCAAGAAGTTGCACGGCGCTTGGGTCTCCTGCCTGAAGGACCTGAGAATGAAGTGCTGGATCTCGAAACACATCGCAAGAAACGCGGTCGCTGACCCTCGCTTAACGATATCGCAACCAAATTGGGCTTAACAGGAACGTTGAAGGCTCAAAGAAGGCGCGGTGACCTGTGATTAATGTTAAGCCCTCCCATAGCGACACGCGCCGCGCTCAACGGCTTAGCATAGCCTTTCCAGCAATGTTGCGTGAGCCGGGAACGACCAAATTCCAAGTTATGGTGAAAGATCTCTCGGTTACGGGCTTTCGCTGCGAAACGAGCTTTACCATGTACCCTGGCAGCACGGTATGGATGACCATACCCGGCTTGAATGGGCTGGAAGCCTGCGTCGCTTGGAAGGACGGTTTCAAATACGGGTTCGCTTTTGTTGCCCCGCTTCACGTCGCCGTTTTTGATCATGTGATTCGCCAATTCGGCGGCGAGATGGTGAGCGCAGGCCGCTCGCTCTAATCCTGCGCGACGGGATGCCAAAATAATCGCGCTGTCAGACCGCGAAACCACCACAGAAGAGTTGTGCAAATTGAAAGACTTGCAGCAGGAACGCGCCGATCGCTATCGACTGCGCATACAATTCACGACGCGAAAGGCTTGTGCCAGCTTTCATCTTGCCTAAGCTGCCGTCGCTGACGAGTCGCTGATTTTAAGTCCATTAGAGGCAATCGACGCGGCTCAGCTTCGAACACTCTGAGAGGACTTGAAAATGGCAAATGCTTCTGAATTTATCGCAGACGTGCAGCGTTATGACAGCGCCGCAAGTGAGGAAGTTGTTGGAAAAATTGTGCGCCATCTTGGCATCGCGCTCCAGCGCAATGACTCCGGCGGTTTGACCGATTCGGGGCTTGTTGCGGCATCTGACCAGACTGAGCTCGACCGCGTCCGCGACAAATGGGGCGTCGGTAAACTGGGCCTCGATGAAGGCACGGCCGCGCAAATTGTGAGCACTGTCGCCGCCGAAATGAAAGGCGATAATCGCAAAAACCGTGTCACCTTTTACTATCTAGCCGCCAAGCACGCTGGAAAGCTCGACGCGCTCTAATCGGAGCGAGAACCCTACGAGACTCGAATAGAAATAGCCCCAGCGCCTCACTAGGCTTGGGGCTATTTTTGCATGCGCCGCAAACCCGTAAATGTCATAAGACAGGTTTTGCCAGATGAGCGAGATGTCCGATCTCCCGGCCAAGGTTTGGCCCGCCGGGAAATAACCGGGTCTAGTCAGGAATGGCAGGCACGGCTGCGGCGGCCTTTTCAGCCGCGACGACGAGCCGCTCTTGGCTCGTTCTTTCGAGGCGCTCGGCCATTTTGAGCCACGCCTCGCGCGCCGTCAGGTGACGATCACGAACATTGATGAGTGTTGTCGCATCAGCATCGCGGCTGCATTGGTCCGCGCGATCTAGGTAGAATTGCAGTGTCGACATCGCACATCCCTTCGATCAGCGTTTAAAGCCACCCCGTCGCGGTCCGCCACCGCCAGCGCCCGGCGTGCGTTCGCGGAAAACAATGCGCCCTTTGGACAAATCGTAAGGCGTCATTTCGACGTGAACCCGATCACCTATCACCGACCGGATCCGAAACTTGCGCATCTTTCCGGCGGTGTAGGCGATGATCCGATGGTCATTTTCAAGCATAACGCCGAAACGACCATCGGGGAGGATTTCATCAATAATGCCTTCGAGGGTCAGCAGATCCTCTTTGGCCATAGGGCTTAAGCCGCCGACAGATTAACTGCCGATGCCTTACCGTTCTTACCGGTTTCAACATCGTAGTTGACGCGCTGGTCTTTATCGAGCGAGCCCATTCCAGCGCGCTCTACAGCGGTGATGTGAACAAAGCTGTCTGGTCCGCCGTCATCAGGCTGAATAAAGCCATAGCCCTTGTCGGAATTGAAAAATTTTACGGTGCCTACTGGCATGGGATGTTCCTTTCACGAAACGGTTCCGGGGCCGCAAAAGCACAGCACCGGTAGGCCAGGGTCGTGGTATGGAAGGCGTGGCACCCGCAAGGAGCGACTCAAATTCCGTCGCAGGCGACGATAGCATGGCCGCTCTATACGGCGGAGCGCGCGAAATAGCAAATGGCTGCGCTAATGTCCGCCGAGCCGAATGGCAAAGAGCGTCGGCCAATTCTTGCCAGTGACGAGGAGGAGATCGCGCCGCTCGTCATAGGCAATGCCATTGAGCACAGAGTCCGTGCCGCTTGGATTCACCTCACTCACCAACGCCGAAAGGTCAATTATGCCGGTGACTTTGCCCGTCTTTGGGTCAATGCGGACAATCTCTTCGGATTGCCACACATTGGCATAAAGCGAACCCTGCACCCATTCGAGCTCATTGAGCTGATCTAGTGGAAAGCCATTCAGCGAAACCGCAATCCGCCCTGTCTCGGCAAAGGTCAGCGGATCAAGCATGCGAATCTCCGCTGTCCCGTCACTCATATAAAGAAGTTTGTCATCATGCGTCAGACCCCATCCCTCGCCGGGGTAGCGAAACCGCTTGATCCGCTTCAGGTCTGATGCCCGCCATCGGTAGCCAACACCCGTTTTCCAGGTGAGGCTTATCAGCTCCCCTTTCCACTCTGTCAGGCCCTCGCCAAAGACCTCTGGCGAAAGTTTTCGCGCGCGCAGGATCTTGCCATCAGAAAGGCGCACGTGCCGCACATCTGAGCGTCCATATTGGCCGACCGACTCAAAGAGCCCGCCGTCTTTGAAGATCAGGCCTTCGGTATAGGCGCTGCGATCATGCGGTGTTCGGGCGACAATCGTATAGCGCAACTGTTGGGCGTCTTCGGGAACCGTCGCTGAAACCATGAGCACAGCGCCGAGCAAAGCGATCAGGGCGCGCATTAGCCTGTCTTGCGCACAAATACCGTTCCCACGGAATAGCCTGCCCCAAAGGAGCAAATCACGCC
>JBEGTP010000157.1:0-10241 GCA_041179365.1 Pseudomonadota bacterium | reverse complement strand
TGCCGGTTGAGAGGTCGGCGATAATGAGAAGCCGTTTCTTGTCGGCGTAAACATCTTTATATCCGCGCGGGATTGCGTCGGCGGACGGCGGGGCCTGAACCGAAGGCGCAGCACCGAGCAGCACTAGGCTCAGCACAAGGGCTAGCTTTTTCATTTCACGCTCCCCAATGGCAAGGCAAATGCCGTGATCGTGTCGCTCACCAACGGACTATCCAGAAAACTGCCGCCCGTTGCAGCCACGACGACATATTGACGACCATCCTTGCCCAAATATGTTGCCGGCGTGGCATGGGCTGCGGCGTCTAGCTTTGTCACCCAAAGCTCACGACCTGTCGCCGCGTCAAATGCACGAAAGCGACTGTCATCACTTGCACCGATAAAAACCAGTCCCGATGCGGTGACTATAGCGCCGCCGATATTGGGGCGGCCGGTATTCTGTTTTCCGGCTGGGAGTGTATCTGTAAGCCCCAGTGGAACCTGCCACCGCACCCTCCCTGTCACCGAATCGACAGCGCTTAGCCGACCCCACGGTGTTTTCTGGCACATCATTTTCGGTTCTGCTTGCTGAAAACGTCCATAAACGGGGCCGCGCTCATAGGGCATTGGCCCCGCTGACTTCACGAGCGAAACGACCTGCCCAAGATCACTCGTGTTGACAAAAAGAGTGCGGCTTGTGGGATCATACGCCATGCCGCTCCAATTGCCTCCGCCTTGATAGCCAGGAAAGCTAATCGTGGTTTGGTTGAGGTTGACTGGCACGTAAAGCCCCCCAGGCTTCATCTTGTTTTCGGTGATCCATTTCGTGCAAAAGGCTTTGAGTTCGGGAGTCACATCCGCGACATCGGCCAAGGTGAAACTCGTTCGGGCCAACGGCGGGGTGGCAGTGGGAATCGGTTGTGTCGGCGAAGTGACTTCCCCTGGCACATTGCTTTTGGGGAACGGACGCTCTTCAACGGGCAAAATTGGTTTTCCAGTCAATCTATCGAGGATGAAGAGCAAACTGTTCTTGGATATGATCGCCACTGCGGGAACCGTCTTCCCGCCCACCTGCGCATCAAACAGCAGCGGCGGGGCCTGTAAATCATTATCCCAGATATCGTGATGCACGACTTGAAAATGCCAAAGATATTTTCCCGTTTTAGCGTCGGCAGCGACGAGTGACGTCCCGTATAGATTATCGCCCTTTCGGTCCGTTCCCAATCGATCAGAGGCCGGTGCACCAAACGGCATATACACAATGCCGCGTGCCTCATCGACCGTCATGAAGCCCCAAACGTTGACACCCGAGCGCCCCTCCGCGCTTCCTGGTGCCCATGTTTCATAGCCGGGCTCACCCCTGTGCGGTACTGAGTGGAAAGCCCATACCGGCTTACCCGTCCGCGCATCCCAAGCCCGCACGTCACCCGCAGTCCCCATCGCAGGAAATTCTTGAACCGCAGAACCCGTTATCACGAGATCACCAAAGACGATTGGAGGGGAAGTCATCCCGTAAAGAGCGCCATCATTGCCGTGCATGACATCAGGCGTTTTCATATCCACTATGCCATTTATGCCGAAGGCTGCGGCTGGCTTGCCTGTTGCAGCGTCGAGCGCGATGAGACGGCCATCGCGTGTGCCGAAAAATAGGCGTGCGGCTATCTTTGCATCGCCTGGCCAATATTCGAGCCCGCGCAGGCTGGGCTGGCCCGGCCCCGCGATCACAGAGACCCAGATTTCCCTTCCGGTTATTGGATCAAGGGCAACCACGCGGCCATATGGTGTTGTGATATACATCCTGTCGTTCACAATCAGCGGCGTTACTTGTGATCCGGCAAAGCGCGCGCGCCTCCGCCCTTGGGGGCTCAGCCCTTCCGCACCGCGCTGCGCGGCATCAGGTGACTGTGCAAGCGTGTCTGCCTCGGGTTTCATATGATAGATCCATGCCGCCTGTAAGCGTGCGACATTGGCAGGCGTAATCTGCGTCAACGGTGAAAAGCGTTGCCCGCCTTTATCACGCCCATAGGTTGGCCAATCCGATCCGGTCGCAGCGGTCAGCAAAATCAAGGCGAGAACGGCAAGGATGAGTCTCATGGCTGTACCAGTTCGTACATTTGGCTTTTAATGACAAGCAATTTTCCCTATGCCTTCTCGCATATATACGGGAGGGGCAAGGATGCCGGGCATTATTCACGTCCTCAATGGGCCAAATCTAAACCTTTTGGGTGAACGAGAACCACATATTTACGGCCACGACACCCTTGGCGACGTCGAGGCGCAGTGCCGCGCCGTTGCTGAATCCAAAGGCTATGAGCTGATCTTGCGCCAGACCAATGCTGAACATGAAATGGTCGATTGGATTCAAGCCGCACGAAAAGGATCGGTCGGGATAGTGATCAATCCGGCTGCGTTCAGCTATGCTGCTTATCCGATCCTTGATGCGATCAAGCTTGTCGATTGCCCTGTCATCGAAGTCCATATTTCAAACATCCACCGACGCGAAGCCGAATGGCGCAGCAAATCTATCATGACGCAGGTTTGCACCGGACTGATTTCAGGCCTCGGTGTTCATGGCTATCCTCTCGCCGTCCAACACGTCATTTCGTTGAGGGAAAACAGCAAATGAGCACAGAAAAGCAGCATTGGACCGCGCGAGGCGCTTTGATCGTTGGCCTGTGTTTCGTGACCAATATGGTTGACGGTATGGACGTCAACATCATGTCTTATATCCGCGCGGCGCTTTCTAGCGATTGGGGCGTGTCAGATAAAATGATGGGGCCGGTCTTCAGTGCAGGCACATTGGGCATGGGCGTTGGCGCGTTGTTGATAGCCCCCTTTGCAGACCGATTTGGTCGCAAGCCAATCATTCTCCTTGCGCTTGCGCTGATGTCGTTGGGCATGATTTTATGCGGGTTTATTCCAAAGCCGCAGATCGAGCTCTTAATGGCATCACGGTTTGGCGTCGGGGTGGGGATCGGGACGGTCCTCGCAACGATGGCAGCTCTCGCCGCAGATGCTGCCCCAAACGGCAAAAAGGATATGGCCGTCGGGCTGGTTCAGGCCGGTTTTCCGCTCGCGGCAGTTGCCACCGGCCTCGCTACTGCGGCACTCATTCCCTCTCTCGGATGGCAAAAGCTTTTGTTTTATGCCGGCTTGGTTACGATCCTTATGCTGCCCGCCGCGATGGCAATTCTGCCGTCAACCGCCACTCAAGCAAAATCAAACAAAACGGCGCAATCAAACGCTTTTGCCACGGTCTTTAGCGCTCCCTATCGCACGCGCACGATTTTGCTTTGCATTGCTGTTTTTATGGGCCTGCTGGTTCTCTATTCGATGCTGAGCTGGATTACCAAATTGGCAAGTGGTGCCGGTTTGAGTGATGCGAATAGTATTTATGCCGGTGTTTTCTATAACATTGGCGCTTTTGTCGGTACGACGACGATGGGGCTGCTAACCTTAAGGCTCAGGCCGGGCGTTTTGGTCCCCATCCTGCTCAGTTGCGCCGTTATCGCGCTGATGGTGTTTGGCAATGTGCCTTTGTCGGTCAACGGCGCGCTGGCGATGGCCTTCATCATTGGGCTCACGCTACAAGGTGGTTATAATGGCATGTGGCCGCTCGCTGCGTCGTCCTTTCCCGTTACTAGCCGTGCAACGGGCATTGGCTTTGCGATGGGCATAGGGCGCGGCGGTGCCGTCGTCGGGCCGATCATCGCGGGTTACTTACTCGACGCGAAGGTACCCTTGCCGACGATATTGGCGGTCTATTGTGTGCCACTCCTGCTCTGCGCCCTTTGTGCACTGCTTGTGGGGAGATCGCTTCATCGCTCCGTTCACTGGTAAATACGCAAGACAAGGACACTCAAAATGCGCAAATATCACCGCTGGCTAAGCTTCCCGCTTATCGCTTTTCTGTTTCTGGTTTCAGCGACAGGTCTTGTACTCCAGTTTCAGGAAGCCAGTGAAATTCTGGAAGACGAGCGAGCTGTGCCGACGGCGTCCGCCTTGCCCGCAGATGCAGAAGTGGTTGCCCAGCTACAAAGGGCGTTGGTTTCAGCGCGCACGCTCAAGGCAGACTTCCCGGCGCAGCGGATCGAACTCGACTATTCACGCGGCGGGGCCAAAGCACGGCTTGGTGTTTCCCCGCGAGGAGGACCTGCTATTAGCGTTGACCTGCTAGGTGGCGAAGCAAAGTTTGACGCCGCACCAAAGGCCAATCTTCATGGCACGATGATCCAGCTTCATACTGGCAAAATGTTTGGCCCCCTCGGCTTGATCGCCATTGCGCTGGTGAGCATCGTCTTCCTTGTCCTCACGGTCACAGGTTTCTTCGTTTATCTCGACATGTGGAAACGCAGAAGAGCCGCCGGCAAATCAGGTCTATTCTGGTCATAACCCTGGCGTGCCGCCAATGCCTTGTGATGGCCTGTTGCCGAACGGCAACAGCAAACACCGTACTGTTCGGTTACACGATGCGGGCATTGACATGAACGAGTTAGTACATCAATAAATCGGCTCGTTTGTTGCGAATCAGTAGCAACTCGAAGGGGAGGATTTAATGAAAATTTCTGCACGCCGTTTCGGCTTGAGCGCTTCGCTCATTCCATTTTTGCTCATCGCGACAGCCGGTAGCGCCTATGCTCAGGCTGCACCCGCTTCGGACGAAGATGAAACGCCAAAAGAAGAAATCGTTGTTACGGGCTCTAGCCTCAAAGGCGTCGCGCCTGTCGGTTCAAATCTCGTCACGGTTGGACGGGATGAGTTGGCCGATACGGGCGCACAGACGGTTCAACAGGTGCTCAAGTCTGTTCCTTCGGTCGTTGGCCTGCAAAGCGCCGGTCAGGGTGGCTATGGTAGCTTTGATGGCGCGGGAACCAACGCACCGACCATTCACGGTCTTGGCGCTTCTGCCTCGAACTCAACCTTGGTTTTGATCAATGGTCACCGCTTGCCTGTTTCGGGCGTGAACCACGTGCTTGCCGACCCTAACATTATCGCTCCGCTCGCGCTTGAGCGCGTAGAGGTGCTCGCTGATGGCGCGTCATCGGTATACGGCTCCGATGCTGTTGCCGGCGTCATCAACTTCATCACACGCCGGAATTATGACGGCTTTGAAGCGACGGCCCAAAAGGGTTTCGGCAATAATTATGGCACATTTAGTGCTGGTGCCCTTGCGGGCAAGAAGTGGGACGGAGGCTCCTTCCTTGTCTCCTATAACTTCTCTGATCGCGACAATCTCGCGGCGTCTGACCGGAGTTTTGCACGGTCGAATCAAGTGGCGAACGGCGGTCGCAATTTCACGCCTAACCGCTGCTCACCCGCTAGCATTACCGTTGGTGGCTTTACCTATTACACGCCCTATGGCGGACCATCAGTTGTCGCCGGTGATTGCGACCCTTCACTTTATTGGGATTTAATTCCATCTGAACGGCGTCACAACGTGTTCGCCTCGGTTCAGCAAGACGTGGGTGATCGTTTGAGCCTCACCGCCGATTTCATCTATTCAAACCGAAAGAACCGCCAGAACGTTACGCGTGGCAGCGCAAGTGGAACCATCTATGGCGTCGGATCGACCCCGCCAGTAGGGTTCTCAATCAATCCATTCTACCAAACCATCGCTGGCGGAACGGCCACCTCAGAAACGGTCAACTTTAATGCTGACCAACTGCTGGGTCGCGGCGCCTATATCCAAGGTACCGCCGAGACTTTTTATGCACGGGCCGATGCAGAATATGAAGTGAGCGACAAGTTCCGGGTGAACGTTGGCGCGGTTTTCGGACGTGATACGGCAAAGTTGATCAACGTCGGCCAGCTTAACCCCAGCTCGTTCAACTTGGCGCTGAATGGTCGCGCCTCCGCGACGATCAATGGCGCACCGCAAGTTGTGACCCAGCCCCTGACAGCAGCCAACGCAGTCAATGTTTTTGGAAGCGGAACATCGGCCGCGACACTGGCATCACTGACCGACAATCGCCAACTCCAAGTCGGTGAACAGACGCTCAAAAATGTTTATGTCAAATTTGATGGCGACCTTTTTGAACTTCCCGGTGGCACATCAAAAATTGCTGTCGGCGGTGAGCTGCTCAGCTACAAGCTGGCGCAAGACATCGTCCGTGGTAGCGGCCTTGGGCCAGCATCTGGGAACTCCCAGTCGCTCCACATTGATTACAACAGGTCTGTAAAGTCTGCCTATGTTGAACTCTATTTGCCCCTTGTCAAAGACTCGGGGATCAAGAGCTTCGATATCAATCTGTCAGCGCGGATCGACGATTACAGTGATTTTGGCACGACAAAAAATCCTAAGATCGCCATGAATTTTGAGCCCGTCGATGGCCTTAAATTCCGCGCTAACTGGGCAAAGTCATTCGTCGCCCCGGCGCTCACGAGCCGCGGCGCTAACACTGTTGGACTGACAGGCGAGTCAGGCTTTTCGGGCGTCGCTGGTCAAGGCTTGCCCGGCGGGGCTCCATCAATTCTGGTGGCAAACTTCCCAAGCGCGATTGGCATGCCGGGCTGCCCTACAGGGTCAGTCACTTGCACCCTTAACAATGTAACGGGCTTGCTCATCACAGGCGGAAACGGCGGGCTAAAGCCGCAAAAGGGAACAGCGTTCAGCGTCGGTATTGATATCGCTCCGCCAACGCTTCCCGGACTGCGGGTGAGTGCAACCTATTGGTCAAACAAGCTGCGGGGCGGCATTACCGCGCCGCAACCTGCACTGGCTCTTGGGGCGGCGGATCTCAGCTATCTCTTGCAGCTTTACCCAACAGGCGCATCAGCTGCCCAAATAGCCGCCGCTGGCGCAGGGTTGCCTCAAACAGGGCCGCTCAATCCAACCACCTACTTCATCTATAATTTCCAGCAGCGTAACGTTCTCAATCTTGATGTTACAGGGCTGGATTTCTCAGCTTCGTATCGCGGAACAACGTCATGGGGTAAGTATAACATTGGATTTGCGTACACCCGAAAACTGAAGTTCGACCAGTTCTTTGGCGCTGGCGGCAAAAAGTTTAGCGTTCTTGGAACCGCAGGCTTCAACACAACCTTCCCATCGGTAAAGCTCGAAGCACGGGCCAACGCCGGGGTCGATATCGGTGGGCTGAGTGCGAATGTATTCTTCAACTATCTCGGTAGTTACAAGAACTGGAGCGGTTCGGTTGCAAGCCCGCTCATCCGGGTGGGCGGAGTTCCAGTTGCTGGTGGAGACATTGTCAAATCGTTCAGCACGATTGACGTCAATTTGTCTTACACGCTCAAAAACGTCGGAATGTTAGGCGAAGCGCAAATCTTCGTCGATGCGACCAACGTGTTCGACAAGAACCCACCTCTTTACAATCAATTCGTTACAAATGGTGCGGCGGGCTATGATGCCATCAATGCCAGCCCTATCGGTCGCGTTGTGACCGTTGGAATTCGCACCAAGTTCTAATGGGGGGCGACTGCTCTTCCCGGCGCTTCATGCGCTGGGGAGAGCAGCGTTAGTCAAGCGAACATCTTCCCATCTCTGGAGCCAGAATTGACTTCGCCTGACCTTCATCTCGAACCATCACAAAGAGTCCTCACGGGCCTGATTGGGCGCGATATTCTTGCGTCCCGCTCGCCGTGGCTTCATGAGAAAGAGGCCGACGCACAAGGCCTGCGGCTGCTTTATACTTTACTCGACTTTTCGGCGCGCGGCTGGAAAGACACTGCTTTACCTGAAGTGCTCGATTCCGCGCAGCACCTCGGCTTTGCAGGCGTCAACGTCACATTCCCGTTCAAACAGGCTATTCTCCCCTATCTTGACGCACTCTCGCCGGGGGCCCAGCGTATCGGGGCAGTCAACACTGTCTCTTTTGCCGATGGCAAGCGAACGGGTTTCAACACCGACGTAACGGGCTTTAGTGAGAGTTTTACGCAAAGCTTGCCCGATGCAGCGCTGACCTGTGCGGTGCAACTTGGCGCTGGTGGTGCTGGGTCCGCCACGGCACAGGCCCTTCTCGAGTCAGGGGTGCAAAGGCTCATCATATTTGATTCTGAACCACAAAAATGCCTTGCCCTCGTTAAAAAGCTGAAAGCTGAATTTGGGACTTCGCGCGCTGCCGCGGGTGATGATCTTGCTCGTGCGGCAAGTATCGCAGACGGTATCTTGAACGCGACGCCCGTCGGCATGACGAAGCTCCCCGGCCTCCCACTGCCAGCAGCGCTCATCGAGCCGCGCCACTGGGTAGCCGATATCGTATACTTCCCGTTAGAAACTGAGCTGTTGCGCGAGGCCAAGCACCGTGGCTGCCGCACGCTTAACGGCAGCGGCATGGCCATTCATCAAGCAGCGGGTGCCTTTGAGATCTTTACAGGCTTGCGGCCCGATAGAGAACGGATGCAAAAGAGCTTTGTCGATTTTGTGAGCGGGCCCGTCGTGCAGGCGGCCTGAACTGGAGGAGCAATGCCAAAACTTACCCGTCGCGGCCTTTTAGTGGCGGGAGCCGCATTGGCCCCTGCTCAAGCTCTCGTTGCCAAACAGGCTAATCCCGCTTCCCGCAGCGCGCCCGGCTTAACACTTGCGTTTGAAGCGCATATTACGCTCGCCCCGCCTGTGGAATACGGAACAATAAATGGCAGCCGAAAGCGCTTTATCGCCATCACCGGCGGCACTGTTTCAGGAGAGAGGCTGAACGGCGTTGTTTTGGCTGGTGGCGGCGATTGGCAAACAATCCACCCTGACGGCCTGACCGAAATTCACGCGCGCTACGCCCTCAAGGCGGACGACGGTACAGTGATCGCGATCGACAACCCTGGCGTGCGTGTCGCCGCCCCAGAGATCATTGCGCGGCTTTCAGCGGGAGAGGATGTCGACCCTGCCCTTTACTATTTTCGTACGACGCCCAGTTTTGATGTTCCTACAGGGCGTCATGATTGGCTCAAGCGACAGGTCTTCGTTGCCCGCGGTATTCGCAGGCCCGATCATGTCGTGTTGGAATTCTACAGCGTAAGCTGAGCGGAGGCTCAGCCTTTCTTAAGCGTGAGACCACCAAAGCGCTTGTTGAAGCGCGCCACTTGCCCGCCCGTATCCAGCATCCGCGAATTTCCGCCAGTCCAAGCTGGATGCGCGAGCGGATCAATGTCAAGCGTCATCAAGTCGCCCTCTTTGCCCCATGTTGAACGCGTTTCAAAAACCGTACCATCGGTCATTTGAACTTTGATCATATGGTATTCTGGATGGGTATCTTTTTTCACGACAAAAGCTCCGAAAATTAGCTGGTTCCGACCAGCCTAGGGATGCAAGGAAGCGCGGGCCTTAGCCTTAGATGCGCAATTGGGCAAGCCGATTATTGCGCTGGTGGATCGGCAATCATTGCCGTGAAACTGACGTCACACGTTACTTTTCCATCGACCGAAGCTTTGCCCGAAAATTTACAGACACTGGCACGCTTTTGAACAAAGCTGACATCAAGGATGAGCAAACATCCGGGCTCAACAGGCGCGCGAAACTTAGCGCCCTCGATCGCCATGAAATAAACAAGCTTGCCCGAACCCGCTAGGCCGAGCGACTCAACAGCTAGGATTCCTGCCGCCTGCGCAAGCGCCTCTATCTGGAGGACGCCGGGCATAATGGGTCGGCCAGGGAAATGCCCTTGAAAATAACCCTCGTTAAAGC
The DNA here is from genome assembly GCA_041179365.1 of Pseudomonadota bacterium. GTDB lineage: Bacteria > Pseudomonadota > Alphaproteobacteria > Sphingomonadales > Sphingomonadaceae > Aquisediminimonas. The sequence continues at coordinate 631 of JBEGTP010000157.1, read as the reverse complement.
TTACCGCCTTGACCGCGCGGATCGACTGATCTGGGATGATCGACTCAACCCGGTCTACCAGGAGCATCGGATAACGGTGTGGCAAAGCCGAGAGGACCGCTCGAATATCGAGCGGTCCCTTAGTCGTTTCGCTGGTCATAAGCGGATCAACGCCCTTGCGGCTTGGCAACAGGCTTTGGTGTCGGCGTTGGCGCAGCCGAAGGTGCTGCCGATGCTGGCGCTTGCTGCTGCTGGCCCGCCTGCCATCCCGCCGGTGGCGTGATTGAGACGCTCGGAACGAGAATGCTGAGCTCTGCACCAATATCTTGAGTCAAATCAGTACCTGGCGTGCTTTGTAAAACAGCCTCACGCCGCACGAGGAGCGAAACGCGTTTTTTCGCCATCGCTGTCGAGACGGCTTGGGGGAGTTTCGCCGCGAGCTGCTCTTCCACAAAAGCATAAGCGCGATCAACCGGAGCCAAGATGCGCCCCAATTCAGCCTTCGCAGAGGCTTCCTTGTCTTGAATGGCCTTATAGGCCGCTGGAAGCGCTGGGTTGTTGGGGTTGGCCCGATAATCGGTGTTAAATTTCGTTTTCATCGCGGTCAGCTCAGCATCGAGTTGCTGCGCACGCCCATTCGCCTGATCAATCA
>JBEGTP010000156.1:0-8370 GCA_041179365.1 Pseudomonadota bacterium | reverse complement strand
GGCGTTGGCTATTTTGACCTTTATGAAAAAATTCAGCGCGAAAAGGCACCGCTGTGGATGTCAGTTCCGGGCAATGCTTGGGGCTCGGTTCTCGGCAATGCGCTCGATCACGGCATGGGCTACACGCCTTATGGCCAACATGCACGGAACCTTTGCGGCCTCGAAGTTGTCCTTCCTGAGGGCGATTTGATGCGCACTGGTATGGGCGCGATGGCGGATAATCACAGTTGGCATCTCTTCCCTTTAAGCTTTGGCCCTGATTGGACGCAGATGTTTACCCAATCGAATTTGGGGGTCGTCACAAAGGCCGGGGTCTGGCTGCAGCCTGCGCCGGAAACGTCGCTCCAGCTGACTTGGGATATTCCCAACGAGGCGGATATTGGCTGGGTGATCGATACGGTTACGCCGCTCAAACTTTCCGGCGTTATCGATCAAAATGTGTTCATCCCGTCTTGGCTGGGTAAGATTGTCCTAAAGGGCCAACGCAAAGATTTTTGGGATAAGGAAGGCGCGATCCCCGAGTGGCGCGTGCAAGAACTTCTCAAGGAACACAAGCTTGGGTATTGGCAGGTTCAAATCCGCTTGTACGGCGATGAGAGCCTCAACAAGGCGCGCGCGGCGATTATCAGCAAAGCCTTCAAGCAACATCTAGACGCTCCCCCCCATGAAGTTTGGTGGCGCCAAGGTGATCCAGTCAATCAATATGATCCAACGATGGGCGTGCCCTCTGCGGTCGCGCTGCAGATGGGCGATTGGGTCGGTGGACGCGGCGCGCATATGGGCTTTTCGCCCGTTGTTCCCGCAACGTCGAGCCACGTGATGGGGCAGCTCAAGCGCTCGCGACAGATTATTGCTGATCATGATGTTGATTTCTACGCGAGCTTTACCATCGGTGGCCGCTTTGCGACCAACATCAATATGCTGATGTATGATCGAGATAAACCGAAGCAGGTTGCCAATATCCGCAAGATGTTTGATGCGTTGATTGCGGGTACGGCTGCGGCGGGATACGGCGAATATCGCACACACCTTGGCTGGATGGACCCCGTTAACGCGACTTATGATTTCAACAATGGGGCCCAGCGCCGCCTCAATGAGCGGGTGAAGGATGCACTTGATCCCAACGGCATCCTTGCGCCCGGTAAGCAGGGCGTGTGGCCCAATGCTTTTCGCGCCTCTGCCGCAAAGGGGAAAGGGGCATGAAGAAGATCGCCGTTCTCGCCCTCCTCGCGCTCTTTGCCTGCAAGCCTGCGCCTGATCATCAGGCCGCCGCTCCGGCTGGCCCTCCCGGTGGCCCGCCGCCCATCCCACCCTATCAAATGCGTGCCGAGCTGCCTGCGGGAGATCGCCTTGCGTCAGGACGAAACGGTGAGACGCTGTTCTCGAATCGCTGTGGGGCGTGCCACCTTGCTGGGGGCATGGGGAGCAACCTTCTCACCAAACAAATGCTTGCCGCCAAGCGTCCACCGACAGACGGTTTGCTCGCCAACCGCACGGACTTGACCAGCGACTATGTCAAAGCCGTTGTGCGCGGCGGTAAAGGCGCGATGCCGCGCCAGACACGCGTTGATATTACCGACGCTGAACTGGAGAGTCTCGCCCATTATCTTGGAAAGGCAGACAAATGAAGGTCACCCGTCGCGCCGCGCTTAAATCGGGCGCTGTCGCCTTTGCGATGGCGGCCTCCGCAAAGGGCTTAACGGCAGGTGCGCCCGCGCTCCTCGTCTATGATAGTCGTCTTGCCCCAAGTCGTGCTTTCGCGCGTAAGGCCGCGGATAAGAAGATTGACATTGCCCATCAGGATGCCGACTTCTGGCGCGCCTTAAGGGCCGCTCCCGCTGGTCAGGTCGTCGGTCTTACTCTTTGGTCAGACTGGGTCATTGTGAGGGGATTTCTGGAAGAGCAGCGCAAGCGGGTGCGCCACGAAGCGCAAATTGGTGCGCATGCGCTGTTTGAATGGTCGATGGAATGACGCCAAACACCGCTTGACCAACTCTCTCCCATAATTGTAAGCAACACATACAAATAGAGAGAGGAGCGCGGGATGACAGACGTTACCCTGTACCATTGGGAACCCAACGCAAATTCAGGCAAGCCAATGCTCGCGCTCATGGAAAAGGGCGTGGCATTTCACAGCCATTATCTTGATCTGTTGAACTTTGATCAGCATCAGCCCGATTATCTGGCGATCAATCCGCAAGGTACAATTCCCGCGATGACGCACGGGAGTCTTGTCCTCACCGAGTCGACGGCAATCATGGAATATGTCGATGATGCCTTTGCGGGGCCGCGACTTATGCCCGAAAATGCGGTCGATGCGTGGCGCATCCGCTGGTGGATGAAGTTTATGGATCAATGGCTCGCGCCCAGTTTCAGCATGTTTGGCTGGAAATTCTTCGTGGGCCCAGCCGCGCGGCAGCGCGGTGATGCTGAACTTGAAGCCGCGATTGGCCGCATCCCTCTGCCTGAGCGGCAGGTCGCTTGGCGCAAGGCGATCTACGGCCTCTTCAGTGATGAAGAAATGGCGGAGTCTGGGAGGCGGATCGGTGTCGGCATTAAAATGCTGGAAGAGGCGCTGGGGCAGCGCGAATGGCTTGCAAGCGATGCCTATAGTTTGGCCGATGTGAATGGTTTTAATCTCGCTTACGCACTGCCGCTGTCGCAGCCAGAGCTTTCTAATGACGTGGTGACGCCTAACATCATGCGCTGGCTTCGTGCGATCTACGCACGTCCCGCTACAAAAGCATGCTGGGCGATGGGGCGGACCGATATGGTCAAGCGCGTCGCCATTCTTGAGCAAGATTATATCGCACCGGAGAGCCAGTCATGAACATGACCCTTTATCACGGCGAGCCCAATGGCCCGTCGCTCACGGTTTTGGCGGCGCTGATTGAAAAGGGGTTGGAGGCTGATTTGGTCAGCCTCGATCTCGCACATGGCGCGCGCCACGGCGCGAACTGCGAGCGCAATGTTGAAGTTGACATGAGCATCGAAGGCGAGGGCCCGGTGCTCGTCGTGGACGGCGAAGCGATGGCAGACTCAGTCTTTATAGCATGCTTTCTCGATGATGTCGGGACCGGGCCGAAGTTGCGGCCTGATGATCCCTATGCCCGCTGGGAAGTCATGATGTGGTGTCGCCAGATGATTGAGCGCTTGGCCCCTGCGGCGGCTTTTCTTGGCTGCAAGGCGCATCTTCATGGTAAGCTCGCTGCCATGGTTGAAGGCGTGTTTGATGGCATGGCATCGCGCATCCATAGCACTGACCTTCGCGCGCGCTGGCATGATGTCCACGACGGAAAGTTCGATGATGCGCAGCTTGCCGATTCAAAATCCAAAATCGTCCAGTCTGTCGAACGATGCGAAGCGCGGCTCGAAGGGCGCGCTTGGCTGATGGGCGATTTCTCGCTTGCCGATCTGGAAACCTATGCGTGGCTTGCGGGCATGGTCGAGCTCGTGCCACAGGCCTTTGCTAACGCCCCGCGCACGAACGCTTGGCTCGACCGTGTTGCAGCGCGGCCTTCAGTCGTTCGCGCACTCAGCGTCGCGACCGTGGCAGATCCAAGACAAAGCTGGGCTCCTGGCCCAGAGATTAATCGCTGGGGCTAGGAGCAAGGCTGTGCGCGCAATCGATTATTTTGACCGGGGTCATGATCTTGACCCCGCGCGGGCTGCACTCATTGACGCGGACACTGGCCAAGTATTTAGCTTCGCCGAAACCAAACGCCTAACCGAACAATTGGCAGCGGCCCTCGCGGCCAATGGCTTTCAAAATCAGGATCCGATTGCGCTCTTCGCGCCAAACTCTGCTCAACTCATGGTCGTGCTGCTCGCGATCTGGCGCGCCAATGGGCGGTGGGTGCCGGTCAACATCCGGAATGCCATTGACGCGAATGCGGGCTATCTCAATTATGTCCGCTGCGAATGGCTCTTTTACCATTCAAGCCTTGCTGAGGATGTCGCGGAATTGCGCAAGCATTGCCCGAAACTGAGCAAGATTGTCTGCCTTGATAAGCCGCACGGCGATGCGCCGTCGCTGGACGCGTTTATTGGCGGCGTGACAGCGGCGGATTTCGTTGAGCCCTGCATTGATGCTTTTGGCAATATGCAGGACCTTGTTGGCATCTTCCCCACTGGCGGCACGACAGGCCCCTCAAAGGGCGCGAACGTGACCAACCTGGGTTGGGGCACGATGATCGAAACTGCGGCTGACGCAATGGGTGGCCGGACGGCCGATCCAGTCGCGCTCGTGTCTGCGCCGATCACTCATGCCGCTGGGCCCATTGCGCTCTCCACGCTCAGTCTCGGCGCGACGCAAGTCATCCTGCCCGGCTTTGATGCTGAGCGCGTGTTGCGGACGATTGCCGAGCGTCGGATCAGTCACATGTATCTGCCGCCAACGGCGCTCTATCAACTGCTCGCGTCGCCTGAGATCAATTCTCATGATTACACGAGCCTGCGGATTTTCATCCTCGTCGGTTCGCCCTGCTCGCCCGAAAAGTTGAGATTGGCGGTCGACACCTTTGGCCCGTGCATGTGCCAATCCTACGGGCAAGTCGAATGTCCGATGATTGTCACTTGGCTCCCACCCGAAGTTGTGGCCGCAGCGGCGCACGGTGATCACCCCGAACGCCTCGCGAGCTGCGGAAAGCCGACGCGCTCGGTAAAAGTCGCGGTCATGGATGATGATGGCAATCTCCTCGCCACCGGAGACTCGGGCGAAATCGTTGTGCGCGGTGTTCTTGTGTCTGACAGCTATTTTGAAATGCCAGAGGCGACGGAAGAAATTCGCAAATTCGGGTGGCACCACACGGGGGACGTTGCGAAGTTTGATACGGACGGTTTTCTCTACATTGTCGACCGGAAGAAGGACATGGTGGTTTCAGGCGGCTTCAATGTGTTCACAACCGAAGTCGAAGCGGCCATCACCGAATTGGCGCAAGTCCGTGAATGCGCCGTAATCGGCATTCCGCATGATAAATGGGGTGAGCAGGTGCATGCGATTGTTGTTGCAGACGGGATCGATGCAGGGCAAATCATCGCGCATGCCAAGGCAAAGCTCGGCGGTGTGAAGGCACCGAAGTCAGTGCAATTTATTGACTCGATTCCGCGCACCGCTGCTGGCAAGATGGATAAGAAGGCGCTCCGCGTGGAGCATTGGGGTGAAAATGCGCGCATGGTCAATTAGTCCGGCGTGAAGGATGGGATGATTATGATGAATTTCAAAACACTGGTTGCGCTGGCTGCGCTCGCTTCGCTTTCTGGATGCGGTGCGGCTCCGGGTGGAAAAAATGCAAATGTTGATGATGCGCGCCTCCTCAAAGCAGACTCGGATGCCGATAACTGGCTTTCTTACGGTCGCACACAGGATGAGCAGCGCTTTTCACCGCTGACCGATGTGAATGACAGCAACGTCAGCAAGCTCGGGCTCGCTTGGTCGTCGGACCTCGATACCGCGCGCGGTCAGGAGGCGACTCCGATTGTGGTCGACGGCGTCATGTACGTTACAACCGCGTGGAGCATGGTGAAGGCCTATGACGCCACGACGGGTAAGCCGCTATGGGCCTATGATCCCAAGGTGCCGCGCGAAAAGCTTGTCGATGTGTGCTGCGATGCGGTCAATCGCGGGGTCGCTGTCTATAAGGGGCGGGTCTATGTCGCCACGCTTGCAGGGCATCTTGTGGCGCTCAACGCTGATACCGGGGCTGTCCTTTGGGATAAGCTCACAATCCCAGCGGATTCGCACATGGCGATCACTGGTGCGCCGCGCATCGTGAAGGGCAAAGTGCTGATCGGCAGTGCGGGCGCTGAATATATAACGCGCGGTTATCTGGCCGCTTTTGACGCTGAGACGGGCAACGAAGTTTGGAAGTTTTACACCGTGCCCGGGGATCCATCGAAGCCGCAAGAGGGCAAGCATCTCGATGCAGCAGGGAAAACTTGGGCACCCGATGCTTGGAAAAATGGCGGTGGTGGCACCGTTTGGGATTCGATAACCTACGACGCTGAAACCGATCTCGTTTATTTCGGTACCGCCAATGCCGAGCCTTGGAACCCTGCGGCGCGCGGCAACAAGGCTGGAGATAGCTTGTACACCGGTTCGGTCGTCGCTGTGAATCCCGATACCGGAGCCTATGTTTGGCATTATCAAGAGACGCCAGAGGATCGGTGGGATTTCGATTCGACGCAACAGATTATCGCCGCCACGATCGATGTGGGCGGAAAGCCAACGCGCGTTGTCATGCACGCGCCAAAGAATGGCTTTTTCTACACGCTCGATGCAAAGACGGGGAAGTTCATTTCAGGCAAACCCTTTGCCGTTGTGACGTGGGCCAAGGGACTTGACCCTGTGACAGGCCGCCCAGATGTTGTACCAGAGGCACGCTATGAATTGACAGGCAAGCCTTTCCTCAGCCTGCCCGGCGCGATGGGCGCGCATAGCTGGACACCTATGTCATACAGCCCCAAAACGGGGCTTGTGTACATTCCCGCCAATCAGGCAGCACAGCCCTATTTGGCGGCGGAAAAGGGATGGCAGCCGACAAAGCTTGGCTTCCAAACCGGGCTTGATAATGATCTCGTTGCAATGCCGGCTGATCCGGCGGCCCGTGCGGCGGCTGCGGCCGGCACGACGGGATCGCTGATCGCATGGGACCCTGTTGCGCAAAAGGCGCGTTGGACGGTCCAGTACCAAGGCCCTTCCAATGGCGGAACGTTGGCGACGGCGGGGAACCTCGTCTTTCAAGGGACCGCAGGCGGAGAGTTCCGAGCTTATTCAGCGGATGCGGGTAAGCAGCTTTGGTCTTTTCCAACGCAAACGGGCGTGCTTGCAGCCCCAATCACATACCGCGTGAAGGGCGTTCAGTATGTCGCCATTCTGGTCGGCTGGGGCGGCGTGTTTGATGTGGCACCCGGCATCCTTGCTGGAAAGTCGGGATCGGTCCGCAACATTAGCCGGATGCTCGTCTTCCGGGTTGGGGGCACGGCAACACTGCCGGCGGCACCGCCCGAAAGCAAGGCAGTGCTTGATCCTCCTCCGGTCACGGGAACGCCTGAGCAGGCGGCAGCAGGTGCTCATCTTTACGGAAGGACCTGCTTTGCATGCCACGGCGATGCGGCTGTTGCCGGGGGACTTAACCCTGATTTGCGGCATTCGGCCATTCTTGGAAACCCGAAGCAGTGGCAAAAAGTGGTCCATGACGGGATTCTTAAGGAAAACGGGATGGTCGGCTTCGCGGCGAATTATAAGCCCGAGCAGATTGAAAATATTCGCCACTATGTGATCAAGCGCGCGAATGAAGACAAAGCGCTCGAAGCGAAGGGCGGTAAAAAGGCAGCCTCCCGGTAACGTGCGGTTTTGAATGCGAGAGGCGGGTTGCGGCAAGTGTCGCGGCCCGCCTTTTCAGTAACAGGCCTTTAACGCGCGGCTGCTAAGGTCTGGTCCATGGCCAAATCCCAGCCCAACCGTAAACTGACTCAGCAGAAAAGTCCTGCGGGGAACGCCCAAGAGGGTGTTGATCGTTTTTCTGTGGTCGAAGCGCTGATCAATGGCACCGCGCCCGACACGCTGATTGCGCGCCTAATGACAAGCGGCGTCAGCCCAGCCTCGGCGCGTTTTGAAGTTGAGCGCGCGGCCAAATCACCTTATTTCGCCGTTGCGGCGCGCTTTGCGTCCCGCGTTGCGAAGCGCGATTGGGTTCTGGAAAACATCGCAGCGCTCGGCGCTTCCGAGCCCGATGCGCTCGTGATCCCACAGATTGACCGGATTGATCCAGCGCATTTCTTTGGCCGCTATTACGCTCAAAATCGCCCGGCCAAACTCACGGGGCTGGTGGATGCTTGGCCCGCGCTCAAAAACTGGTCGTTTGATTATTTTGCGGACTTGCTTGGGCCTGTTGACATTGGCGTTCAATGGGACCGCGATGCCGACACAGATTATGAGGCTCAGTGCAATCTTCACAAAGCTGTGATGCCCGCCGCGGAGATATTTGCGCGGATAAAGGCCGGCGCTTCCAATGATTTTTACGTAACCGCCAACAATAATGATGTGAACTGGTCAGCGCTCGCTCCGCTCTGGCGCGATGTCGGGGTCATTCCGGGCATCCTTGAAAAGCAAGCGCCGCGCGATGGTTATGTCTGGATGGGCCCCCAAGGCACGGTAACGCCGTGGCACCATGACTTGAGCAATAATCTATTGATGCAGTTTGTTGGGCGCAAGCGGGTGCGCCTCATTGCAGCGCACGATACTTACCGCATGCGCAACACGCGCCACTGCTTTTCTGACTGGTCGGCGGAGGATTTACTGCCGGGCTCAGGGGATCTGCGCCGCCCGCCGGTGCTTGAGTGTATCATTGGTCCGGGCGAAGGACTGTT
>JBEGTP010000155.1:0-8203 GCA_041179365.1 Pseudomonadota bacterium | reverse complement strand
GGGCGATGCGCCTCGCTAGTTCTTGATCCTCATTCACGAAGCGGCTCCCTTGAAGCCCCTCTCCTACCGCGTTGGCAAGAGGGCAACAAGGGCCCGACTCGTTTCGTCTGATTTGCCAACGGGTTGTCGCAAATGGATCAATTTAAGCGCGACAGGCGTAACGTCGTGTGATCTATTTACGGGGCTAAACCAACAAAAGGTGAGTCGCGAATGGAAAATGCATTTGTAGCATCGCTCTCGGCAAAACATGCCGGAATAGACGAGCAGATATTGGCAGAAAGCCGCCGCCCCAGCCCCGATGCTTACATGTTAGCAAAGCTCAAGAAGGAAAAGTTGAAGATCAAGCAATTGATCGTAACGCGCTAATTTGGGGCGCATTTTGCGCCGTGCGTTTTTACAAGATTTTGAGGCCCGGTCGGCGTGCTGTCTTTGCGACTGTGTGGTCCATGACAACAGCGCTCGTGGGTGTGCCAAGCGGCTGGCGGCTCATGCGGGGGTCGATTGGGTCGACGAGTGCTAACCCCATGCGGCGTTCAGCCACCCAAGCGACGCGCGCGGGCACCTTTCCGATGCCCTTGATTTCTATTTGCACGTCATCCCCGATGCGGCCCAGCATTGGGCTTTCCACCATCATACCCGTTGAGGAGAGGTTCCGCACCCGCACATCGAGCGCAGGTCGCCCTTCAAAATAGAGCTTCCCGAGCAGAAACAGGCTCTCGCGCTGCGAATGACGCATACCGTCATAGGCTAAACCAACACTTTTCAAATCAAAGGGCGTTTCGGACATATCCATAGCATTGCATGGTATAGGAAAATTGGGTTTTTAAATCGTAAACACTCGGCCCAAATTCGGAAAAATCATTCGTCGCGCGAGATTTTTTCCTGCCGCTCATGGCGCTCTTGCGCTTCAACGGACATGGTTGCGATCGGTCGGGCCTCAAGGCGACCAAGCGAGATCGGCTCGCCGGTCACTTCGCAATAGCCGTATTCGCCTTCTTCGATCCGCCGCAGCGCTGATTCAATTTTTGAGATGAGCTTGCGCTGGCGATCACGCGTTCGCAATTCGATAGACCAATCGGTTTCGCTGGACGCTCGGTCCGTCAGATCGGGCTCGCGCATTGGTTCATTTTGTAAGGTAACCAATGTCCCCTGCGACTCGCGGAGAATTTCTTCTTTCCAATCGATCAATTTTTTTCGGAAATACGCCAATTGGCGTGGCCCCATAAAGGCCTCATCCAGCGAGGGCCGATAGTCACCGCCTGGAGAATCAAGTGTCTCCAAATCCCCACTTGTAATTGCGCTTGCGGCCCCTGGCTTCTTAGCCATGTCTATCTCCTTGTCCGTGTTGCCGACTTATTGTCGTGCACCTACGCGTCTTAGGGGGCCCTATAGATAGGTGAATAAGCATAAACAAGGCGGTTCCCGCATTCAGCGATACCAGCGACTCGCACCAGACTGCTCTCAATAAAAAGGCGGCGCAGCAGGCCCCCGGGCGCACAAAGGCTTTCACGTGGCCGAAAAACAGCCCCCTTATGGTACATTAACCACCTCACTTTCCAACTCTTGCAGCAAACTGACAAAGGAAAGGGCAAAATCAAGGTTAACCGGGTTGCAGCACTTCTGCACATCTGGCCTTCTGTCATCACAAATCGCATTTGACCTGACGGATGGGCCGACAGGTTGCTGCTTTAGAAGGAAAGTTGTTGTTATGTCCGTTCGGATGGCTCTCGCAAAACTCTGCGCCTGCACTTGCGGCGGGGCGATCATCGGCGGCGGCGCAATTCATGCGACCGATGGCGGATCACGCGGCTCCTATATGCATGTTTCAACGCACGCTAAGCCTCACTACCGCAAGATCGTCCGCAAACGGATCGTCCGCAAGGCTGGCGGGCACAAGACAGTGCGGCGCATCAAGCGTGTGACGACCACCACCACAACGGTGGCCTGCCCGCCACAGCAGATGCAACGCGAAGCCCAATATTTCGCGCCTCCCGTTCCAGCATATCCAGCACCTGAACCATTGTATCCGATGCCTATGGAGAGCGGTTATGTTTCGCAAGGCGGCGGCGTTCCTGTCGCGGTCGGCGGCGGTGGCGGCTATTATGGCGGCGGCAGCAGCGGCGGCGGATTTAGCGGCGGCGGTGGAGGCTTCTTCGGCGGCTTCTACGGTGGCGGCGGTGGCGGCGGCGGTGGCGGCACACCGATCATTATTTCGTCGACATCAAGCAGCTCGGGTGGATCAACATCCACATCGTCTGGCGGATCTTCGACGTCGACATCGACCGGCGGTTCCTCGACAAGCTCGTCTTCGGGCAATGTAAGCAGCACGTCTTCGACAGGCGGGTCTTCGACGTCGAGCTCTACTGGCGGCATCTCAAGCACATCGGGCGGATCGAGCACTTCGACATCGTCAGGGACTGTTTCGAGCACGTCATCGGGCAGCAGTTCGACTTCATCGGGCACCATTTCGAGCACATCGACGGGCAGCACCTCTTCGAGCAGCTCTGGAAATGTCTCGACATCAACATCGTCGGGCGACAATTCGAGCGGAAACAACTCGAGCGGTAACAACTCGAGCGGTAACAATTCCTCGGGCAATAATTCGAGTGGTAACAATTCGAGCGGCAATAATTCCTCGGGCAATAATTCGAGTGGTAACAATTCGAGTGGTAACAATTCGAGTGGTAACAATTCGAGCGGCAATAACTCCTCGGGCAATAATTCGAGCTTTGGCACGTCGAGCAATGGGTCCTCAAACGGATCAAGCAATGGGTCTTCAAATGGCTCAAGCAACGGCTCTTCCAACGGATCGAGCAATGGGTCCTCGAACGGCTCGAGCAACGGTTCATCCAATGGGGCAAGCGGCGGCGGATCTGGGGGAACCGATGTTCCCGCGCCGCCCATGGTCTTGCTCTTCGGTGCGGCCGCTGCAGGCTTGGTAACGCGCCGTCGTCTTGCAAAAAAGGCGGCCTGACAAGCTAACGCTTAACATTCGTATCTTGCGTCACATCGCGCGGCCCTCCATAGCCGCGCGATGTTTGACATTCGGGCCATACGCGAAAATCCTGCCGCCTTTGACGCTGGTCTAGCGCGCCGCGGGCTTTCGCCCCTCTCCTCTTCCATTTTGGCCCTTGATGAACGCTGGCGCGCCAGCGCGAGCCAAGCGCAAGAGCTTCAGGCGCGCCGAAACGATGCTTCAAAAGCGATCGGCGCGGCCAAAGCAAAATCGGATGACGCAGCAGCTCAGGCGCTGATGGCTGAGGTCAGCACCATTAAGACTGATTTGCCGCGTCTTGAGGCAGAATCTGCCGCCCTTGCAGCAGAGATTGATCGCACCCTCGCGGCGCTGCCGAACGCGCCTCATGGCTCGGTCCCCGACGGGGCCGACGAGGACGGCAATCAAATTGTCCACGTTCACGGCGACATACCCAAGGCGCCGTTTGCGTATCGAGAGCATGATGACCTTGGGCCCGCGCTAGGGCTCGACTTTGAAACGGCCCAAAAAGTATCCGGCGCGCGCTTTGCCTATCTGCGGGGCGGCCTTGCGCGGTTAAACCGTGCACTCGGGCAGTATATGCTCGATTTGCACACCTCTGAATTTGGCTATCAAGAGGTCGCTCCGCCAGTTCTTGTGCGCGAAGAAGCGGTATTTGGCGTCGGGCAACTGCCCAAATTCGAAGAAGATCTGTTTAAAACGACAGACGGACGCTGGCTGACGTCAACCGCCGAGGTCAGTCTTTCAAACATCGTGCGGCAAGAGATTCTCGATGAGAAGGTCTTGCCTCTGCGCTTTACGGCGCTGACGCCGTGCTTCAGATCAGAGGCGGGCGCTGCGGGCCGTGACACGCGCGGGATGATCCGCCAGCATCAGTTTGACAAGGTTGAGCTGGTCTCAATTGTTGCGCCGGAGAACGCGGAAGCCGAGCACGAGCGGATGACGAAGGCCGCCGAAACCGTGCTGGAGCGTCTTGGTCTCCCCTATCGCCGAATGCTTCTCTGCACAGGAGACATGGGCTTTTCTGCGCAAAAAACCTTTGATCTTGAAGTCTGGCTTCCGGGGCAAGGCCGTTACCGCGAAATCTCAAGCTGCTCAAACTGCGGCGATTTCCAAGCGCGGCGGATGAACGCCCGTTACCGGCCTGAGGGAGAAAAAGGCACACGCTTTGTCAATACACTCAACGGATCGGCTTTGGCTGTTGGTCGCACCTTGGTTGCGATCATGGAAAATTATCAGCAAGCTGATGGATCCGTTATTATTCCGCAGGTATTGCTCCCGTATATGGGCGGATTAGACCGGCTGATTGTTGCCTGATGGGCAGCACGCGGGGATTTGTGGGAACGCTCTCCCTCTTCCTGCTCCTCAGTGGCTGTATTCCGCCCGGCGCGCCGATGAGCGATGGCCGCGCAGACCGCACGCAGCCACAAATTCGGCCCGAAGAACCCAGCATCAATACAGTCTACGGTGAAAAGCCTGTTTGGGATGCGCGGCCTGTTTCACCCTCTGCATCGCACGTAGGCGGCGGCAGCTACATCGTGCAACCGGGAGATAATCTCCTGCGTATCGGCGAAAAAACTGGCGCAGGGGCTGAAGCTCTTGCGCGCGCAAATGGCCTAAGTTCGCCATTTGTCGTCAAGCCCGGGCAGCGCTTGATCATTCCGCAAGGTCAGTTCCACCGCGTAGCCGCTGGGGAGAGCGGCATCGCAATCGCGCGGGCTTACGGCGTGCCTTGGTCCTCGATTGTCGCGGCAAACGGCTTGAGTGAGCCCTATACGCTGCGCGTTGGTCAAAGACTTGTAATCCCCGGTTTGGGCCGCGATGCGGCCGCCGACCCGGTGGAAACAAGGGCGGCAGCTTTCAGACTTGATATTGATGATATTTTAACGGGCGGAGAGCCCGCAGACGGTGTTGGGGCGGCACCGGCCACACCGCAATCTCAGCCGCGCGCGCCCTTGGCCCCGAATGTTTCGGTTCAGGAGCCTCCCCGTTTTGCTGGCGGCTTCGTCTGGCCCGTCAATGGGCACCTTGCGATGCGGTTTGGCCCCGGTGCTCCAGGAGAAATTAACGATGGAATCGATATTGCTGTGGCGCAGAACGCACCAATCGTTGCCAGTTCGGACGGCGTCGTCGCATTTGTCGGGAGTAATGTCGCGGGCTATGGCGGTCTCATTCTCATTAAGCACGGCAATGGATGGATTACAGCTTACGGTCGCGTCGGTCGCGCCAGCGTGACGCGCGGACAGCAAGTGCGGCGGGGTCAAATCATAGGAACGGCGGGGCTCGGGGCATCACCGCTCATCCATTTTGAAATACGACAAGGGCGCACCCCCGTTGATCCGCTTACGCAATTGCCCAAGCGCGGTCAGTGAGTGACAAAGGCCGTGCTTTAGCCTAGGGGCGCGGCCATGGTTACAACGCTTCCTTCGCAGCCCAAAGTGGGCATGGTTTCTCTCGGTTGCCCAAAGGCATTAGTCGATAGCGAGCGCATTCTTACAAAGCTGCGTGCCGATGGCTACGGATTATCGCCGGATTATGCGGGTGCCGATGTCGTGCTCGTCAACACCTGCGGTTTTCTCGATAGCGCCAAAGAAGAAAGCCTAGAAGCCATAGGCGAAGCGATTGCCGAAAATGGTCGGGTGATTGTAACAGGGTGCCTCGGCAAAGAAGCAGAGATGATCCGCGCGCGTTTTCCCAAAGTTTTGGCGATCAGCGGACCCCATCAATATGAAGCTGTGGTTGAGGCTGTGCATGCAGCCGCGCCCCCCATTCCCAATGCCTTTGTTGATCTCGTGCCCGAGGCTGGCCTGAAGCTGACGCCGCGCCATTATTCCTACCTCAAAATTTCAGAGGGCTGCAATCACCGGTGTAGCTTCTGCATTATTCCGAGCATCCGCGGTGATCTTGTGTCGCGCCGCCCTGACGCGATCTTGCGAGAAGCGGAAAAACTCGTCGCCGCAGGGACGAGGGAGCTTCTGGTCATCAGTCAGGATACATCGGCTTACGGTGTCGATATCAAGCATCAGCCGCGGGATTGGAAGGGGGAGCCTGTCCGCGCTCATATGACCGACCTCGCGCGAGAGCTCGGCAGACTCGGGACGCCTGAAAACGAGGTTTGGGTGCGTCTGCATTATGTTTACCCCTACCCCCATGTGGATCATGTCATTCCGCTCATGGCGGAAGGGCTTGTTCTCCCTTACCTCGACATTCCCTTTCAGCATGCGGCACCCTCTGTGCTCAAAGCGATGAAGCGCCCGGCTAATGAAGCCAAGGTTCTCGAACGCGTGAAGTCATGGCGTCAGATCGCTCCCGACATTACCATACGGTCAACCTTCGTTGTCGGCTTCCCCGGCGAAACCGAAACAGATTTTCAATATCTCCTTGATTGGCTCGATGAAGCGCAACTGGACCGCGTCGGCGCATTCCGGTTTGAGCCGGTTGAAGGTGCCGCGGCCAATGACCTCCCAGGCGCGGTGCCAGAAGAAGTAAAGGAGGAACGCTACGCACGCCTTATGGAAAGAACCGCAGCGATAAGCGCGGCAAAATTGGCAGCCAAGGTTGGTCGTACGCTCGATGTGATCATCGATGAGGTTGATGATGAAGGCGGCGCTACGGGGCGCTCAAAGGCGGATGCCCCCGAAATTGACGGCAGTGTTTTTCTCCGTGACGCGCAGGGCCTAACACAAGGTCAAATTGTGCCAGTCTTCATCGAGGATGCCGATGAACATGACTTGTTTGGTGTCGCGGTTCAGGACTGAGGGGCCACACCCCATTCGAAGGACAGCGGCGCTTCGATATCAGGATGCAGACTTTTGTGTACCGGGCAGGAATGAGCAGCATTCTCGAGCCGTTTGCGAAGCGCATCACCTGGGTCGACGGGTATTTTGATCGACACGGCTAACCGCGCGATACGCCGGACACCTGTACTCGCCATTGCTTTTTCAACGCGCGCCGTAGCGCCTTCCATATCAAATTTATGGTCGCGCGCGACCAATCCCATGACGGTTAGAATGCAGCTCCCGAGCGCCGCCCCCACGAGATCGGTAGGCGAAAATGTCTCACCTTTCCCATTATTATCGAGCGGCGCATCAGTGCCAAGATGAGACCCGGATGGGCCATGCACGGCCTCACAGTGTAGATGCCCCTGATACGTGATGATCGTCTCAACCATTTCGATTGCTCCCTAAATTGGAGACCCGCTGCTTGCCTGCATCCCGGCCTTGTCTATAGGCAAGGACATGACAGATTTTACGCTCCTCCTCCAGCCCGACAAGGGTCAGCACGCACGCACCATTTATGTCTTGGAGAAAGGAGGCTTTGAGGCTTGGTTAGCGGCTCAGCCGATGAAGTCACGGGCGCTAGTAGCGGCCAATCGCTTTTCCGGAAAATCAGGCGAGATGATCATCCTTCCAGGAGAGGCTCCCGAAGACTGGACTATCACCGTCAGTGCAGCCGAACAGCCAAGCATTTGGGACTTAGCGTCTGTCGCTGCAAAGTTGCCAGAAGGAACCTATCGCTTGGCGCAAGGTGCGCCGGGAGCAGCAGCGCTCGGCTGGCTCCTCGTTCATGATCGCTTTGAACGCTATCTTCCAAAATCGGAACCCATGCCGCAGCGCATCCTCCTGACTTCAGACCCTGCATCTATCCCGGAAACGCTGCGCCTTGCTCAAGCCACCGCGCTCGTTCGCGCCCTTGTCAATACACCAGCGGCCGACATGGGACCGAGCGAACTCCAGACTGCTGTCGAAGCGCTGGGCAAGGCACACGACGCCAAGGTGAGCATCACAAAAGGTCAAGAGCTGGAATCGGGCTATCCGCTTATCTTCGCTGTCGGAAAGGCGGCGGAGAAAGAGCACGCGCCGCGCCTGATCGAGTTGGAATGGGGAAATCCTGCCAATCCGCATATTGCGATTATTGGAAAGGGCATCAGCTTTGATACCGGCGGGCTCAATCTAAAGCCCGGCAGCGCGATGCGGCTCATGAAAAAGGATATGGGCGGTGCCGCGCATGCACTGGCTCTCGTAAAGCTTGTGATGGAAGCGCGGCTCCCGGTGCGGCTCCATCTGTTGGTCGCCGCCGCCGAAAACGCGGTCTCGGGAAGTGCGTTTCGCCCTGGCGACATTCTAACCGCGCGGAACGGTATGACTGTCGAAATTGACAATACGGATGCTGAAGGGCGCCTTGTCCTTGCGGATGCCCTTACCAGAG
>JBEGTP010000154.1:0-7674 GCA_041179365.1 Pseudomonadota bacterium | reverse complement strand
AGCTGGTGACCTCGCTTGTTAGCCGGACCAAGGCGCTTGGGATCAAGGGAGACTGGAACGCGCGCGTGACGAAGATGGTCAAATCCATGGTTTATCCTGCACTCGAACGTCAGATTGAGGCCTTTGCCGCTGCGACGGCCAATGCGACCGATGTTGCGGGCGTTCACAAGCTCCCTGACGGTGAGGCCTATTATCGCTGGGCGCTCTCGCTCGGCACAACCACCACGCGCACCGCCGAAGAAATCCACGCCATAGGCCTTGAGCAGAATAAGGCGATCCAAGCGCGGATGGACGTGATCCTGAAGGCGCAAGGCATGACGCAGGGCAGCGTTGGCGAGCGGGTGCAATCGCTCAACAAGGATCCGCGACAGCTCGTTTCAAACGACGACAAGGGCCGTGCTGATTTGATTGCCTATTGCAACCAAAAGATCGGAGAAATCCGCAAGGTGATGCCGAAGCTCTCGCATCTTGGCCTCAAAGCGCCGCTCACCGTCAAGCGCGTGCCCACCGACATTGAGGACGGCGCATCGCTTGGCTATATGAACTTCGCCGCGCTCGACGGATCACGACCCGCGATTTATTACATCAACTTAAAGTCAACGAGCCTTTGGCCAAAATATCAAATTCCAACGCTCACCGCGCATGAGGGTTTGCCAGGCCATACGTGGCAGGGAGCCTATCTTGCCGAGCATCACGCCGAAACGCCGCTGATCGTCTCGCAAATGGGCTTTAACGCGTTCATCGAAGGCTGGGCGCTTTACTCTGAGCAGTTGATGGATGAGATGGGCTTTTACGAACATGATCCGTTTGGCCAGATTGGCTATTTGCAGGCCCAGCAATTCCGCGCCTGCCGTCTTGTCGTCGATACCGGCCTCCACGCGCTCAAATGGACGCGTCAGCAATCGATTGACTTTCTTGTGACAGAAACAGGCAAAGGCCTTGACGCGATGACAAGCGAAACTGACCGCTATTGCGTATCACCAGGGCAGGCCTGCGGCTATAAAATGGGTCATAATGAAATCCTTCGGCTGCGCGAGCAGGCCAAGGCAGCGCTCGGCGCAAAGTTTGATCTCGCCAGCTTTAACGATGCTGTGGTCAAGACCGGCGGCGTGCCTTTGACGGTCCTTGGAACGGCCATTGACCAGTATGTGGCGCACGGTTGAGGGCCTAGCATTTTGACCGGCGCGGCCGATCACCGGCGGATATTGGAACAGGCGCGCGCTTGGAGCGGCGCGCGCTTGGCCCTTGCTACCGTCGTCGCGACATGGCGTTCGGCCCCTTGCCCCATCGGCACGCACATGTTGGTGCATGAAGACGAACGCTTCATCGGCTCCGTCTCGGGCGGGTGTGTTGAAGGCGATGTTCTCATTGCCGCCGGAGAAGTCATTGCCAGCGGCGCTCACCAACTGAGGCGCTACGGCGTTGCTGACGGGGCGGCGTGGGAAGTGGGGCTGCCATGCGGCGGCGATATTCAAGTGCTGATTCAGCCTGTTGCGACACAGGGTTTTCCCATGAGCCTGTTTGTAGCCATCGATGAGGCGCAGTCTCGGGGCCGTACCCTTGTTATCAGTACAGACCTTATGACGGGCGAGAGCACCCTTGCAGCAGCAAGCAATGAAAATATTTTTCGCAATGCTTATGCGCCGTCCAAGCGGCTTTTGATCATCGGCGCGGTCGAGATTGCGACCTCGCTCAGCGCCATCGCGCGCCAACTTGGCTTTGCCGTCACCGTTATTGACCCGCGCGAACGCTTTCTGACGGCTGAGCGCTTTCCAGGTGTCGTCCGCGATGATCGCTGGCCCGACGAAGCCGTAAAGGCGCTTGCACCCGATAGCCGCACGGCGATCGTAACGCTCAGCCATGATATAAAAATTGATGATCCAGCGCTCTTCTCGGCGCTGCAATCAGAAGCAGGCTATATTGCCGCACTCGGTTCTCGCGCATCGCACGCGGCAAGGCTGAAACGGCTTGAAGCGCAAGGATTTTCTGCTGAGGCGCTGAAGCGGATCGAGGGCCCCGCTGGGGTCACGATCAATGCAATCAGCGCGCCGGAAATTGCGCTCTCGATTGCATCGGGCATGATCCGTGCGTTTAACGAAGGCCTCCGTTAGCCATGCTGCAAACCTACCGCGCGGTACAGTGCACGGCGCTCACTGGCCCTGACGCGCTCGCCCTTGTTGATCTCGCCAGGCCTGTGCTCCAGCCAGACGAGGTCCGCATCAAAATCCACGCGGCGGGGCTCGGGTTTCCGGATCTGCTGATGACGCGCGGCGAATATCAACTGAAGCTCGATCCACCCTTTGTCCCGGGGATGGAGTTCGCCGGTGAGATAATCGAATGTGGAGCTGGCGTCGTCAAATGGTCGCGAGGCGACCGCGTCATGGCCGGCGGGCGTGGTGGCGCTTTTGCAGAAGAGGCCGTCGTCCCTGCAGCGGCGCTCACGCTTCTTCCCCCTAGCCTGAGCTATGATGAAGGCGCTTGCTATCGGTCCGCCGCGCTCACGGCGCTCCATGCGCTCGTTGATCGCGGTGCCATGCTTGCAAGCGAGACCTTACTCGTCCTCGGCGCAGCGGGGGGCGTTGGGTTGGCCGCTGTGCAATTGGGGAAATACTTGGGCGGCACCGTGGTCGGCACCGGCTCCTCGCTTGAAAAACGTGCGGCTGTTTTAGCCGCTGGGGCAGACTATGCGCTTGATCCCGCTGCGCCAGATTTTAGGGATCAGGTTAAAGCGTTGACAGGCGGCAAGGGCGTCAATCTCGTCTTTGATCCCGTCGGCGGCGCGCTCGCACTCGCGGCAACACGCACACTCGCTTGGGGCGGGCGCTACCTCATCGTCGGATTTGCGAGCGGCGTCATCCCTGCTTTTCCTGCCAATCACGCGCTGATTAAAGGCTATAGCATCCTCGGCTTGCGCGCCGGAGAAAGCGGACGACGCGACCCCGCTCTGGCCGCGCAAAATAACGAGAAGCTCGCTCGATTTGCCGCAGATGGGATCATGCGCCCGCCGATTTCCCATCGCTACACGCTCGCTTGCGCAACGGATGCCTTCAAAGCCATGGAGGCGCGGATGGTCATCGGTCGCGCCATTATCTTGCCTTTTGGATAACCAAAAATTCTGCTTGATTGATTCAATTGATGTAATATGATTACATAACAACAGAAAAGGGGAAGAGGCCATGAAGCGTTTGATGTGTTCGGTGGCGTTAGCAGCGGCGCTAGTGTTGATGAGTCCGCCCGCGGCCATTCAAGCCCAAAGCAAAGCCGAGAAGGCAAACCCAACGCTGCTTGCCCGCGCCAACGGCGTCAATGACAAATCCGCCGAGCGCAAGGCGCTCAACATTGAAACGCTCGATGCTGCAGTGACCGTGCACGGTATGGTCGCTGAAACGGTAATGACGCTCAAATTTGCAAACCCGACGTCCGAAACGCTTGAGGGCGAATTCACCCTTGATATGCCGCTTGGATCAGTGGTGTCGGGCTATGCGCTCGATATCAACGGCGTCATGGTCGACGGGGTATTGGTGCCGCCCTATGTCGCCCGCAAGGCTTATGAACAACGCGTCGAGCGCCGGGTTGATCCTGGCATTGTAGAGGTCAGCTACGGCAGTCGCTTCTCAACGCGTGTCTTCCCAATTCTACCCAATCAAGGGCGAACAATCCGCCTGAGCTTTGTCACGCCGATGGATATGACAAAGGGCTATGAGCTGCCGTTTGGTAAATCATTCGCGGTCGGTGCCCTCTCGCTCAGCATCAAAGGTGTTGATGCCAAAATGGCATCGCAAATCACTTTGCCGGGCGGGCTCAAGGGCAGTTGGTCGGGCGACAAGCTGAGCGCAACGGCGCGTGCAGCGCAGCTTGGCGGCACCTTGGCAATCCGCCCTGCGACGGCGACGCAAACACTCGCGCTGAGTGAATTTTCTGGTGAAGGGCGGTTCTTCGAAATCATCGATCGCGCACCCGTTGCAGCGGCAACCTCTGCAACGGGCGGAAAGCTGACAATCCTATGGGATCGCTCACGCTCGCGGATGGAAAGCGAAATCGAAGACGAAATGGCGCTGATCGACGCCTATGTTGCCAAAGCCAAACCCGCGAGTATCCGCCTCATTCGCTTTGACAGCGCCGGTATGGACACAGCGGACTTCCTCAATGGCGCGGCGCTGGCAAAGGCGATCAAGGAGAGCGTTTACGGTGGAGCGACGAGCTTTGCTGTGCTCGATAAGGCCGATCTTGGCGGCGCAGACACGTGTTTGCTCTTTTCAGATGGCATTGCCACGCTTGATCGGCGCGACAGCTTTTCGCCCAATTGTCGCCTGTTTGGCATCGCGAGCACGCGTGAGGCTGATCGCGGTTTCCTCGGCAGCCGCGCGCGGCGGACGGGCGGCGAACTCATCGATTTGGCCGCGCTCGATATCAAAGACGCTGCTGACAAGATGACACTCGCACAGCCAAAAATTGTGTCTGTGAAAGACGCTGAGGGCAACCGGATCGATACCGCGACTTTTGACGGCGGTCCTAATGGCTGGCGACTGATTGGCGAAGCGCCCGACAGCGGCGATATTGTTGTGACCATTGCCGGGATCGGCAAGGGTTTGGTTGAGAAGCGCTACTCGATCCCTTCAGATGCCGCCCGCTTTAATGGCGCAGGTGCCCTTTGGGCGGCGGACGCGATTGGCAGCCAAGGCGCGGACAAAAGCAGTGCGGAGCTTCTCAAACTCGCGCGGCGCTATTCGGTCGCGAGCCCCATTGCCGCCTTTGTGGTTCTCGAAACGCCGCAAGACTATGCGCAAGCAGAAATTGATCCACCGCTTTCCTACCCCAAAGACCAACGCAACCTCTATTCGCAGCTGCGCGCCCAGCAAGACCAGATATTGGATGACCGCAAGAAGGCGCAGCTCGCCAATGTGATCATCGAGCGCGAAGGCCGCGTCGCGTGGTGGACAAGCCCGGGCAAAGTACCGCGCGCGAAGGCGGGACGCGAGGAGCGTGCGGCAGAGCCTTCTCCCCAAAAAGTCCCTCCGATGCCCGTTACTGTGACTCCCCCGCCACCCCCTCCGCCTCCTCCCCCGCCGCCAGCTGAAATGACAGCGCCGTCTCCAGCGCCACCCCCGGCGTTACAGCAGGCTGCCACGCAAGGCGTTACCAGCAATGAAGCAAGCGCAGAAAGCGATGCAAATGGAACCGAAGACGTCGTCGTGACGGGCACTGCGCGGCAAGATCCGTCGCGCGGCGATGCGATGGAGGCTCCCGCTTCGTTTCATTATCCGCGCCGGAGTGAGCGCGTGCGTGAGCGCAGTGAAGAACGCGCGATCAGAATTCAATCAGGCGGATGGAACAGCGACCGGCCTTATCTCAAGGCACTTGACGCTGCGCCCAATGACTTTGCGGCTGTTTTTAAGGCGCAGGAAAAGGAGTTTGGATCGCTTCCTGTTTTCTATCTCGATGTTTCAGCTTGGCTCGCCAAAAAAGGGCGGCGCGCCGAAGCCGCGCGGATGGCAACCTCAGCGCTCGACCTGCCGACGCGGAATAATGACACAATTGCCATTGTTGCCGCGCGGCTTACAACGCTTGGCGAGCTAGACCGTGCGATCTGGC
Source organism: Pseudomonadota bacterium (assembly GCA_041179365.1). GTDB lineage: Bacteria > Pseudomonadota > Alphaproteobacteria > Sphingomonadales > Sphingomonadaceae > Aquisediminimonas. The sequence continues at coordinate 2,082 of JBEGTP010000154.1, read as the reverse complement.
TTATGGAAAAGATGATCGAGCTAGAGAATGATCGTCCGCAGCCGCGCCGAACCCTCGCACTTGCGCTCATTCAGCGGGCGTCAAAACGCCAAGGCGCAGCAGCCAAGGCCGATCTACAACGCGCCTTCTCCTTGCTGGCAGAGGTTATCAATACACCGTGGGATGGCCGCTATCAGGGCATTGAGCAGATTGCCCTAGGCGATGCAACCGCCATCCTGCCGCGCCTCAAAGCGCTGGGTGGATCGACAGCGGCGATTGATCCGCATTTGCTCCAGATGCTTGACGCCGATGTCCGCATCGTCATCGAATGGAACACCAAGAGCACTGACATGGATCTCTGGGTCGATGAGCCCGATGGCAATCGAATTTACTACGGCAATAATCGAGCGAGCACTGGTGGGTTCCTCTCGCGCGATATGACGCAGGGGTTTGGGCCCGAAGAATATTTCATCCGTAAGGCACCGGGCGGAAAATACACTGTGCGCGTCAATACCTTCGCCACTGACAGGCTCAATCCCAACGGCCCGACCACTGTTACCGCCCGGCTCTATCGCAATTTCGGGCGGCCCACACAAAGCGAGCAGGTCGTCGACATAGAGGTCATGCCCGGCAGCGAAGGCCAACGCCGTATTGGGGTTGTCACCGTGGGTCCGCCGGGCTAGCCTTGCGGCATGTTCATCGGTCATTTTGCTCCCGCCCTCGTCGCTGCAACGCATAAAAAGGCTCCAAGTCTTGCGACCCTTTTTGTCGCGGGCCAATTGGTTGACTTTGCCTGCTTCATCTTTGTGATTGTGGGCGTTGAGAAAATGAGGATAGTCCCCGGCATCACCGCGATGAACCCAATGGACCTTTACTACATGCCCTACACCCATAGTCTGATTGGCGGGCTCGCGTGGGCGGCAGGCTTTGGTTTGCTGATAGCGGCGCTTACCAAAAACCGCGCAGCAGCGCTCATCGCGGCGGCCGTTGTCCCAACGCATTGGCTGCTCGATGTGCTGGTTCATGCGCCCGACATGACGCTTACCGGGTTACCGCCCAAGCTTGGGCTCGGGCTTTGGAATTATCCCGCCTTAGAAATGCCGCTGGAAATTGGGCTGACGATGGGCGCACTTTGGATTTATGCGCGGCGTACCGGCGGGTGGACGCGCCCGATCACGGTGCTCGCGGCGGTGCTTCTTTTGGTGCAAGGGTATAATTGGTTTGCGCCGCAGCCGACTGAAATGTCGATCGCGATGCCTGTCAGTGCGCTTTTCGCCTATGCAGTGTTCACAGCGCTCGCCGCTTGGGCCTCACGGGGGCGCGTGGTCAACGCCTAGCCTTGTTCGGTTGGGCTAGCCCTGAAACCCGATGAAATTTCGTTTGATTTCCGGGATTTTCGAGCCGCAAATTGTTCTCACGTGCGCGAAATCTCGCTAGGCCGAATCGCGCGACATCGCTAAGGCCCGCCCCATGTCTGACATCACCCCGCAAATCGTGGCCGAACACGGCCTTTCCCCCGAAGAATATGAACGCGTACTCCACGCGATGGGGCGCACGCCCAACCTGACCGAATTGGGGATATTCTCGGTGATGTGGTCCGAGCATTGTTCGTACAAATCGTCTCGCAAGCATCTCAAAACGCTCCCGACGAAAGCCCCTTGGGTTATCTGCGGTCCGGGCGAAAATGCCGGTGTGATCGACATTGGTGACGGACAGGCAGCAATTTTCAAGATGGAGTCGCACAACCATCCTTCGTATATTGAGCCTTACCAAGGCGCGGCGACAGGCGTGGGCGGCATCCTCCGCGATGTTTTCACGATGGGTGCGCGCCCCGTGGCCAATCTCAACGCCTTGCGCTTTGGTCGGCCTGACCACCCCAAAATGAAGCATCTCATCGCGGGGGTCGTTTCAGGCATCGGCGGCTACGGCAATTGCGTAGGCGTGCCGACTGTGGGCGGCGAGGTTAATTTCCATCCGGCCTATGACGGCAATATCCTCGTCAATGCGATGACGGTGGGTGTCGCGGATACCGATATATTTTTATAGAGTGGTGTATGGTTTGTTTGTTATTTGTTGTTTTTTTTTGGGTGGTATACGTTTCTT
>JBEGTP010000153.1:0-13921 GCA_041179365.1 Pseudomonadota bacterium | reverse complement strand
TCACGAGTGACCGGGTTATTCTTGCCCATCGCTTAACGGGTCAGGAAGCGGCGCACAGGCCCTATGGCGGGGTTGTTCCCGAGATCGCGGCGCGTGCGCATGTTGAGGCGCTGATGCCCCTCGTTGAGGCAGCGCTTGCCGATGCGGGCAAATCACTAAGCGATGTCGATGCCATTGCCGCGACGGCTGGACCGGGACTCATTGGCGGTGTCATGGTGGGGCTGGTGACCGCCAAAGCGCTGGCCCATGCCTCAGGAAAGCCCCTCATTGCCGTCAATCACCTTGAAGGCCACGCGCTTTCGCCGCGGCTTGATGACCCATCGCTTGCCTTCCCCTATCTCCTCTTGCTGGCCTCAGGCGGGCATTGCCAGCTGCTTTTGGTGCGCGGGGTTGGCCATTACCGCAGGCTGGCGACAACGATTGACGATGCGGCGGGAGAAGCCTTTGACAAGACAGCCAAGCTGCTTGGTCTTGGCTTTCCTGGTGGGCCCGCTGTTGAAATTGCTGCACTGCGTGGGAACGCACGGGCAGTTCCCCTGCCGCGCCCACTCAAAGGGTCGGTCGAGCCCCATTTCTCCTTCGCCGGATTGAAAAGCGCAGTGCTCCGGGCCCGCGATTCGGGCCTTTACTCCGCCGATGATATCGCCGCTTCGTTTCAGCAGGCGGTCGTGGACTGCCTTTTGGACCGGACAAAGCGCGCGATCGAGGCTGCGGACGGCGCGACCGCTCTTGTGGTCGCAGGAGGCGTTGCGGCCAATTTAGCCGTCCGCGCTGGCCTGCAAGAGCTTGCGACGCAATACGGCCTTCCGTTCTCCGCGCCACCGCTCTGGCTCTGTACAGACAATGCAGCGATGATCGCATGGGCTGGTGCGGAGCGTTACAAACTTGGCTTAACCGATGCTCTGGATTGTGTCGCGCGACCGCGGTGGCCGCTTGACCCCGAAGCAGAAACTGTGCGCGGCGCAGGAGCAAAAGCATGAACATTGGTATTCTCGGCGGTGGCGCATGGGGCACAGCCTTGGCTCAAGTTGCGGCGGCCGAGGGCGAGCAAGTGGTCTTGTGGGCGCGTAACAAGGACGTGGTTGACGATATAAACACACGCCGCGTCAACAGCCTTTATCTGAACGGCTTCGCCTTAAACCCCGGAATTACCGCCACACATGATTTTGCGGCGCTGAAGGCCTGTGACGCAATCTTTGTGGCGGTGCCTGCGCAGCATGTTCGATCCGTCCTCGCACAGGCAGGGACGGGCGCGCGCGCGCTGATACTCTGTTCCAAAGGCATTGAGGCTGGTACGGGGTTTTTAATCTCTGAAGTCGGGCAAGATGTTTGCCCAGACGCGCCAATTGCGGTCCTTTCCGGCCCCACTTTTGCCCATGAAGTTGCTGCACGATTGCCAACGGCGGTGACACTTGCATGCGAAAATGTCGAACTCGGGCGCGAACTCGCTCTGCGTATCGCGCGACCGCACTTCCGACCCTATATTTCGGGCGATGTCATTGGATCGGAAATTGGCGGCGCTGTTAAAAATGTGCTCGCAATTGCGTGCGGCGTGGCTGAAGGCTTGAAGCTTGGTCAAAATGCCAGGGCGGCACTTATTGCGCGGGGCTTTGCTGAAATGACACGGTTTGGTTTGGCGCGCGGGGCCAAGGTGGAAACCCTTTCAGGCCTCGCTGGAATAGGCGATCTTGTCCTGACCTGCTCTTCGATGGCCTCGCGCAATTTTTCATTGGGCGTTGGGCTTGGCGAGGGGCTTGACGCCCAAAGCCTGCTTGCAGAGCGCCGCACTGTGGCCGAAGGGGCGTTTACAGCGCCCGTCCTCCAACAAGCCGCGCGCGCTGTGGGCGTTGAGATGCCAGTTGTCGACGCTGTTTGTACCCTCTTGGCGGGCGCGCAAACCGCGATACAAGCGGTCAGCGCTTTGCTCAATCGGCCCCTGCGCGGTGAGGGTTAAGGCCAACACGAGGTTATCATACCGATCAGCCTTGCATTCTAGGGGGCTCAGAATGAGTTGCGCCCTCGCATCGATGAACCTCATCGTCGCTTCCTTTGTGCCTCGCTAAAAATCTACCGCGATACCCTTAAGCGTCCAATCCCCGTACCGCACGGGATTGAGACCGAGCGGGTCATCCGCCTCGCGCCGATCAGAGACCGCTCCGGGCTTCGGGACAGGCGGGCTCTTTGAGAGGTAAGGCGGGGGTTTGAGGTGATCGGGTCGCTTTGCCATGACAGACTTATTAAACGCCTGTGCAAGGAGAGTCTAACACTTCAATCGCGGTAAAAGTCTCCGGCCTCTGCTATGTGCTCACGGGCAAGCACCTTAGTGTAATTGTCTGAGCAGCCTTGTTATACGTAATCGAGGAACAGCCGGACAAGGCATCTGCGCCAACGTAAACTACGTAAATTGCCCGCGATGAAGTGCGCTTTGCTTTGACCAAAATCGAATCCCCCTTGGCCGCCGTCGCGCCGCTTGCTTCGGCGGGATCAAAAATGCTCCCACTACTGCCGTAATCGCGCGTTCTGACGAGCAGGGAGGGCAGAGACAAGCCGCCGAGACGAAGTGGCTGGCCGAATAAGACGCGCCGCGCGGGGCGCTGAACATTGTGCGAAATGATCACGGGCGAAGCGGTCCCTGAGAATTGCCCGTCATGGAGCGCCGAAATCACAGCACCCGCCCCGGTGCTTGCGACACTTGTTTTAAAATGCGGTGCAAACGCGAGATAGACCGTCTGCTTCCCCACACTGAGCGGCGTGGCGGCGATCCACCACCGACTTGAAGGCGCCAGTGGTAACGAGAATTCGACTTCACCCGGCTTTGGCAACTGCAATTGGTAGCGCACTACTGGATAGGGAAGCGCATATGGCCCAGCGAGGGCATCAGCAAAATCATAGGTATCAGTTTCAAACCAAGAAACGTCCGCAACAATCTGACCGCCAAGGCCCGACATACCAGGGCCCGACACAAGGGCCTGTCTCGCCCTTCCGGCGACCTCAACAGGGCCAATCCGTTGCCAGATCTTGCGATCATCCCCGCGCATATTGGCGATTTCAATGCCAAAACTCCGTGTGGCAAACGCTTTTGAAATGCTGAGCATGTTGGGCATGCCCGGCGCGGAGTAAAGCGATACCGGCTGCCGTGCGATTTCAATCGCGATGCGGCCGTCCATGGGCACGGTGAAGAGAAGCGGCGTCCCCAAATCAGCCTCGTTTCCGCGGGCTGCGCTCAATGCCGTGCAGAAAAGAAGGCCAAAAAGGGTTATGAGGCGCATGGCATTTTCCATCGCGCTTTTCGCATGAACAAGGCTTGAATTAGCGCGCCTTCACTTGTTGTCTGAACTTATGGAGCAGCGGCTCTGTATAGCCATTCGGCTGCGTTAGCCCTTGGTAGACCAGCGCCCGCGCCGCATTCATTGCCATGCTCTCTGGTGTAAGGTTTTGGTAGAGAGGGTCATGCTCATTTTGGCCGTCAACCTTTGCTGCCATTTTAAGGAGTGCTGCATCAACCTGCGCCTCTGTACACACGCCGTGGAGCAACCAATTTGCCATATGTTGCGAGCTGATCCGCAGCGTCGCCCGGTCTTCCATCAAGCCCACATCATGAATGTCAGGCACTTTGGAACAGCCAATCCCCTGATCGATCCAGCGCACGACATAGCCGAGTATGCCTTGCGCATTGTTCTCCAGCTCCTGCTGAACCTCTTCGTCGGACCAATTATGCCCGACAGGCGCAACTGGGATGGTGAGAAGAGGGTCTAGGCTCGGCGTCGGGGCCTTTGCCAATGCCGCCTGCTGCGCAAAGACATCGACTTGGTGATAGTGCAGCGCATGGAGCGTCGCGGCGGTGGGTGACGGCACCCAAGCGGTGTTCGCCCCCGCCTTTGGATGCCCGCTCTTCTGCGCCATCATATCAGCCATCATGTCCGGCGCGGCCCACATGCCCTTGCCGATCTGCGCTTTGCCCGAAAGTCCGCAAGCGAGGCCGATCTGCACATTGCGCGCCTCATAGGCAGCAATCCAAGCGCTGGCCTTTATCTCCGCCTTGCGGATCATTGGCCCGGCATGCATCGCGGTGTGCATCTCGTCGCCTGTCCGATCGAGGAAGCCGGTGTTGATGAAGACGATCCGGTCTTTCACAGCGTGAATGCAAGCGGCCAGATTCGCGCTGGTGCGGCGTTCCTCGTCCATCACGCCCACTTTTACCGTGTGGCGGGCAAGGCCAAGCACATCTTCAACGGCGTCGAACAGAGCGTCAGTAAAGGCGGCCTCTTCGGGACCATGCATCTTGGGCTTGACGATATAGATGCTACCGGTGTGCGAGTTGCGATGCGGGCCTCTGCCGTCATGCAGAGCACAGAGTGACGTAAACAGCGCATCGAGGATGCCTTCGGGCGCTTCCGACCCATCTGGCAGGAGCACCGCTGGATTGGTCATCAAATGCCCGACATTGCGGACGAACATCACGCTGCGCCCATGAAGGGTGAGACCACCCCACACCCGGTCTTCGTCCAGCGCGCGGGTCATCGTGCGCCCGCCCTTTTCGAACGACGCGGTCAAATCGCCGCGCATGAGCCCGAGCCAATTGGTGTAGGCCGCAACCTTATCTTCAGCATCGACAGCAGCGACCGAATCTTCAAGATCAATGATCGTCGTCAGGGCTGCTTCAAGAAGAACATCTGCAATCCCCAGCACATCGGTCGCGCCGACGCGGTGGGCGGGATCAATCACAATCTCAATATGGAGGCCATTGTGGAGGAAGAGCAGGCCGCCCTCTTTCCGCGCCACGAGTGCCGGGTGGTCGCCGCCCGCGATGGTGACCTCCCATCCTGCGATGATTTCATTCAGAAAGGCGCGCGCATAAGCAATCACCGCGGCCCCGCGCTTGGCATCATAGCCGCCGGACTCGGCTGCCGGCGCATCGAGCACATCGGTGCCATAAAGCGCATCATAGAGGCTCCCCCAGCGCGCGTTGGCGGCATTGAGAACGAAACGGTCGTTGAGGCTCGGCACCACGAGCTGCGGCCCAGCCATTGTCGCAATTTCGGGGTCGACGTGGGTCGTACCAATTTCAAAAGGTGCTGGTTCCGGCACAAGATAGCCAATAGCGCGAAGGAAAGTCTGATAAGCAGCCATATCAACAATCGGCCCAGGATGGGCCTTATGCCAATCGTCCATCTTTGCTTGAAGTGCATCCCGTTTGGCGAGCAGCACCCTGTTTTGCGGCCCAAAACGCGCGAGAATATCGGCAAGTCCCGCCCAAAGTGCGTCCGGCGCAATCCCTGTATCCGGCAAGGCGCAGCGTTCTACAAAATCGGCAAGGACGCCAGCAACTTGAAGTCCGGCGCGATTGGAATAGACAGACATGGAATCCCCTTCAGTAACAAATGTTAGCAATTGACATCCCGGGGAGGAGAGCGCGAAAGCGGCTATGACAAAGGCCGCGCGACTTGGCAACGGCAATGCAGGAGAGAATGATGCTCAAACTCTATAGTTTTGGCCCCGGTGCCAATTCCTTAAAGCCAATGTTGGCGCTGTATGAAAAGGGCCTCGATTTTACGGTGCACCGGCTAAACCCTGCGATTTTCGAACATCATGAGGATTGGTTCAAGGCGATTAACCCGCGTGGGCAGGTCCCTGCTCTCGACCATGATGGTCACATCATCACCGAGTCGACGGTCATTTGCGAATATCTGGAAGATGTATTTCCTGACGCAAGCCCGCTCCGTCCCGCAGATCCTGTGGCCCGCGCCGAAATGCGGGTATGGACCAAATGGGTCGACGAATATTTCTGCTGGTGTGTTTCAACCGTCGGCTGGGAACGGATGATCGGGCCGATGGCGCGCGCGCTTTCGGATGACGAATTTGAAGCCAAGATCGCGCGGATCCCCGTGGTCGAACAACAGACCAAGTGGCGCAACGCGCGCAAAGGCTTCGATAAAGCCGTGCTCGCTGATGAAATGCGCAAAATTGGCGTCTCCGTAAAACGGCTCGAAGCGCGCCTGAGCGAGAGCGAATGGCTCGCAGGCGATCAATACACGCTGGCCGACATCTGTAATTTCGCCATTGCAATGGGCATGCAGTTTGGCTTCCCGGAATTTGTGAATGCCGGCGAGACGCCGCACCTGCTGGCATGGATCAACCGCATCGCCGCGCGCCCGGCCACCGTCAAAATGTATGCTGAAGTCCCAAGCGAATTTGGGCCCCGCCCGGGATCATGAAGCGCCGCTAATCGCACAATACTGCGCGCCGAGTGTTAACAAATTTGATCACTTGGTCACTCAAATCGCTACCGCACGCGCCAAGGATGTTCGTCGCCCGTGCGCTTGACTGTTTCTGCATCTGGCTCTGAAAGTGAGATCGCAAGTCCTCCGGTTTCGCGCAGCAGCGATTTGTCGGCCAAAATCCAGCGTGGATGGCAGCTTTTGGGCAGGAACCGTTCGCTCACCGCGATGTCTGCATCATGACAGGCTTGCGTAAGATTGCGCCACGGGAGCTTCTGGGCGCTGCGGATCGCAAGGATACGCCAGACTCGGTCTTCGCGCCGCAATGTTACGATGCAGCTGTCGTCGCTGCACTCTGCCTCACTCAGCGCCTCCATCTCATCAAGCATGGCAGCGCCGCTTCGTTCGGCAAGGGTATCGCGGATGTAATCGCCCGCGCGGGGCCTCAAGATCACCATCGTCCCATCATCGCCGCGAAGCGCCACATGGCGACCGTCTCCCGTTATGAGGAGATCAGGGGCGGGCGCGAGCAACATCCAGCCCGTGCCGAGCAGCAGCGGAACGAGCCCAGCAAGCCGCATTTTTGTGCGCCACAGCAGCAGCCAAACTCCGCCGCTGAGCATCAAAGCATAGGCCCCAAGCGGCACAGAGGGCACAAGCGCGACCGCACCAGGGGCCTTGCCGACGGCATGAGCGATCCAAAGCAGCACGGCAATTGCCTGATCGGTCATCCACCAAAAGGGCCCGCCAGCGCCAACGGCGTCGAACAGCAATGCCAGCGCCTCGAGTGGCATAATAATAAATGTTGTCAGTGGGATCGCAATGATATTTGCCACCGCGCCGTAGAGTCCGGATTTGTGAAAGTGGAACAGGGCAATCGGGGCCAACGCCAGTTCGACGACCAAGCCCGTCAACAAAAGTGAGAGCAACATCCGGCCAAAATGTTTCGCCCGGCTTTCCTCGCGCTTCATGAGCAGGCCCTGCACAAACGGTTGCTCATGAAGCGCCACAAGCGCGGTAATCGCTGCAAAGCTAAGCTGAAAGCTAGGGCCGATGAGCGATTCGGGCCACAAAAGCAAAACGATCAGCGCGCCGGTGGCGACCAGTCGCAGCGTCATGGCTTCACGCCCGAGGGCTAGGCCCGCCAACACGAGCAAGGCGGCGATGCACGATCTGATTGTGGGCACCTCTGATCCAGAAAGGAGGGTATAGCCAACGCCCGCTGCGGCCCCAGCGGCAGCCCCAATCAATGGGAGCGGCCAATGCAGGGCCCATCGCGGACGCAGCGCGAGAAGCCGGATCGTCAAAAACATGACAGCGCCAACAACGGCCGTGATGTGGAGTCCTGAAATGGACAGCAAATGCGCGAGGCCACTGGCGCGCATCGCCGCTTGATCATCTGCACTCACACGGCCCTGATCACCCGAAGCGAGCGCCGCCGCGAGTCCTTGCGTATCGTCGCGGCTTCGCTCGGCAATAAAGGCTGATAGTCTTTGCCGCAGCGGCACGGCTAAAGATGGCGCAGCCCCGATGCGCTTGATCGGATCCAGCGCCTTTCCGGTTGCGCCAAGCCGCTGAAACCACGCCGCGCGTGCAAAATCATAAGCGCCCGGCACGGCGGCCTCAGCCGGCGGCATCAACCGGGCTCTGATCGCAACACGATCGCCGGGCGCGAGCGTCGCATCCACCGCACCGCGCTGCACCGACACGCGCACCAGCATGGGCAGACGGGCGTCAACATCCGGCACGACCAAGTAGCGTACCTGCTCTAGCGCCGCCGCCTGATCAACGCGGCGGATCACTCCTGAAAAATTGGCAACGACTGGGCGTGTGATTGTCATTTCGTCGGCATGAAGGGCGCGCATCCACACGAGGCCACAGCCAAGTGACGTCATGAAGCCAGCCAACAGCAGCGCCAATCCCAGCCTGCGGGTCAAACCAACGGATAGCCCAAGCGCACTGAGCATCGCGCCGCCGCACAGCACGGCCATCCAACCCGTTCGGCTGGGTAAAAGAAACCAAAGCGCAATCCCGAGGCCAAGCATGACAGGCAGCCAGAGCGCAAGCTGCGTGCGCTCCGCCTCTAGTCTTAATTCGACGGCGATCAGCCCGTTTCGCAACGCCATTTGAAGCGCTGCGAATCCCGTGCTAGGGGCCATTTCGGTCGTTACTGCCATACCCCTAGTCTTGGAGAATTTCTGCGTGGGCGCAAGCACCCAAAATCCACGGGTCGTAACCCGCTTTGCTCCCTCGCCTACCGGCTTTCTCCACATTGGCGGCGCAAGAACCGCGCTCTATAATTGGCTCTATGCCAAGCATATGGGCGGCTCCTTCTTATTGCGGATCGAAGATACTGACCGTGCCCGCTCAACCGATGAGGCCATCGCTGCGATCTTAGATGGGATGCGATGGCTGGGGCTTGATTGGGACGGAGACGTGATTTTTCAATTTTCACGCGCCGCACGTCATGCCGAGGTTGCCCATGAACTCATCACGCGCGGCCATGCTTATCGCTGCTACTTGACGCAAGATGATCTGGCCGCCCTGCGCGCCTCAGCCGAAGCGGATAAGCGCGCTTTCCGTATTCGCAGCCCTTGGCGGGAGCGCGACCCGAGCGAAGCGCCAGCGGGCGCGCCCTATGTCATCCGGCTCAAGGCCCCGACCCAAGGCGAAACGACGATTGTCGATCAGGTTCAAGGCTCTGTGACAGTCGCGAACGCTGAGCTCGACGACATGATCCTGCTTCGCTCAGACGGAACGCCGACGTATATGCTGTCCGTCGTCGTCGATGATCATGATATGGGCGTCACCCACGTCATTCGCGGTGATGACCATTTAAACAATGCGTTCAGGCAATTGGCGCTCATTCATGGTATGGATTGGGAGGTTCCAGTCTATGCGCATGTCCCTCTGATCCACGGCGCGGACGGCGCTAAATTCTCAAAACGCCACGGTGCTCTCGGCGTAAACGCATATCGCGACGAAATGGGTTATTTACCCGAAGCCATGAATAATTATCTCCTCAAGCTTGGCTGGGGGCACGGAGACGACGAAATCATCAGCAGCGCGCAAGCCGTTGAATGGTTTGATATTGCCAATGTGGGGCGCGGGGCCGCGCGATTTGACTTGAAAAAGCTCGACAATCTCAATGGCCATTACCTCCGTGAAGCGGATGACGCGCGCCTTGCCGCTCTCGCTTTGCCCCGGATTGCCGCGCATATTGGTGCCGGCGAAGCTGAAATTGATCGCAGCCTACTGACGCGTGCCATGCCTGTGCTCAAAGTCCGCGCTAAAACTGTCATCGAGTTGGCAGAAAGTGCATTTTTCCTGTTCGAAAAGCGCCCCTTGGTGATGGACGAAAAGGCGGCAACCCTGCTAGGGACCGAGAGTAGCGACGTGTTGAAGCACGCCTATGACGCGCTGGTGGCCACTCCCCTTTGGGAGATTGAGCGGTTGGAGGAAAGCATCAAAGGCGTTGCAGAGGCAGCCGGGCTTGGTCTTGGCAAAATCGCGCAACCTTTGCGCGCGGCGCTTACTGGGCGGGGAACCTCGCCTGGAATTTTTGACGTGCTGGTCTTGCTTGGGCGGGACGAATCGCTAGCACGGATTAATGATCATGTCGCTGTTAATAGCGAATCGTAATGGGGCACTATAAATGACTGATAAAACTGCAAAACTCTCCATTGGCGACACCGTAACTGACTTTTCTGTTCGTTCGGGAAGCATCGGCCCTGACGTGGTCGACATCCGAAAGCTCTATGCGCAAACGGGGGCCTTCACCTTTGATCCGGGTTTTACCTCAACGGCGAGCTGCGAGTCTGCGCTAACCTATATCGACGGCGATGAAGGCATTTTGCTGCACCGCGGCTATTCGATTGAAGATCTTTCTGAAGAGTCGAGCTTCATGGAAGTGTCCTATCTTCTGCTCAATGGCGAGCTCCCTTCCAAGGCCGATCTGGAGTCGTTTAGCTACACGATTTCGCGCCACACGATGCTCCATGAGCAGCTCTCGACCTTTTACGGCGGATTTCGCCGCGATGCGCATCCGATGGCGATCATGTGCGGCGTGGTTGGCGCGCTTTCAGCATTTTATCACGACTCAACGGACATATCCGACCCAGCCCAACGACAGATCGCTAGCCACCGGCTGATCGCTAAAATGCCCACGATTGCGGCTATGGCGTATAAGTATTCGGTTGGTCAGCCCTTTATGTATCCTGACAATAATTTGTCATACACGGGCAATTTTCTGCGGATGACGTTTGGCGTTCCAGCTGAAGAGTTTGAGGTTAACCCCGTCGTCGAAAAAGCGCTCGACCGGATTTTCATCCTGCATGCTGACCATGAGCAAAATGCATCGACATCCACGGTCAGACTTGCGGGCTCTTCGGGCGCAAACCCCTTTGCCTGCATTGCGGCGGGAATCGCCTGTTTGTGGGGGCCCGCGCACGGCGGAGCGAACGAAGCGGCGCTCAACATGCTCCGCGAAATCGGGACGCCAGACAAAATTCCGCATTATATCGCGCGCGCTAAAGACAAGAACGACCCGTTCCGCCTGATGGGTTTTGGCCACCGAGTGTATAAAAACTATGATCCGCGCGCGACTGTGATGCAAAAGACGGTGCGCGAGGTTTTGACCGAGCTCAAGGTTAAGGATCCGATTTTTGATGTGGCGCTACAGCTCGAAGAAATGGCACTAAGCGACCCTTATTTCATCGAAAAGAAGCTGTTCCCGAATGTCGATTTCTATTCGGGCATCATTCTTTCGGCCATTGGCTTCCCAACGACGATGTTCACAGTGCTCTTTGCGCTCGCACGAACCGTTGGCTGGGTTGCGCAGTGGAATGAGATGATTTCAGACCCCGAGCAAAAAATTGGCCGGCCACGTCAGCTGTATACGGGCCCGACGCACCGTGCCTATTTGCCAGTAGCAAAGCGGTCGGGCTGAACTAAACAGTCGGGAGCGTCAGCGCGAACCGGGCACCGAGGCCCGGCGCGCTATCGACGGTGATGTCTCCCCCCATCGCTCTTGCAAGCCGCCGCGCGATGTAGAGACCTAAACCACTGCCGCCAGGCTCGGCGGTATCGATCCGCTCAAACTTCTCAAAGATTCGCGCTTGATCAGCAACCGCGATACCCTTGCCCTGATCGGCAATGATAACCACAGCGAGATCGCCGTCTTGCTCGGTGCGAATCCACACCATCGAATCGTCGGGTGAATACCGAACGGCATTGCCAATCAAATTGACCAAAATCTGGAGAACACGGCGGAACTCGCCGCGCGCTATCAGGGTCTCGTCTCCATCGGGACGATCAATCTTTACGCGCTTGTCAGCAGCCCGCACAGCAAGGAGACCCGCGGCTCGGCGCGCTATATCGGCAAGGTCAATTGCATCCCGTGCGACATGAAAATCGTTGCGTTCAATCGCTTGGAGGTCAACGAGATCATCAACCAGCCCCAGCAAATGACGGCCCGCTGAAGAAATATCGGCCCCGTATTCCTGATATTCCGCTTTGAGCTCGCCTTCCGTTCCGCTGTGGATCGCATCCGAATTTTCGATGATCCGTCCAATCGGCGTGCGCAGCGCAGCATCGAGCCTATGCGCAACGCCCGATAGCTCGGTTGCCTGTTGCGCGTTCACGGTGTCAGCCGCTTCGGCCGCACGAACAGTGCATCGATAGCCGTTCAACTGCCCTGCCGCACTGAGCGCTGGATCGCCGCTTAGGATAAGGCGGCGAGCCTCATGTCCGGGAATGTGCGCCCATTGACCAGCAAAGCCTTGCTGTTGCACCAGCGCCGACAAAATGGGCATGCCACCATCGGGGCCCTTGATGAGCGTGAGCGCCGTCCCCAGCGCTTTGCCAATTGGGTCAGCCATTGGCGCGCTAAAAACAGCCGCCATATCGGCCGCAGCATGCGTGATTTCAAGCGCCTCATTCGTCTCAAAGCTAACGGATTGTTCGAGCTTGGCAAAGGAAGCCGCACGGTCAGGCGCATCAAGATTAGTATCAATTCCAACCGATTTTGCATTGTCGAGATCAACAAGCGTCAGATGGACCGAACCCTCCTCAAGCTTTGCGCGAGCAAGCACTTCAAGCGTGCGCTCGGCTTCAGCGATGATGACAGGGCGGGAAACGGGAATGGACAACGACCGCGCAATCCGGGCGAGACTAGCAAGCTGCGGTATCGCAAGCTTACCGCCTTCTGCGCCGCCCGCTGCGATATGGAGCGCGAGCAAGCGCGGATCGGCCGCGATCAGCCGCCCTTCCGCATCGACATATCCATTCACAAGCTGCATTTTGCTTCGATTCCTGCGAAACCCAGCTTTCTCTAAACGGCAGAAAGCCGCAAGAGGCGAAGGTCACGCTCTCTCTATAGCCGCACTTGGTTAATACCGAGCTAAGGGGAAGGCAGCCGCCGTTGCCGCAAAAATTGCTCAGCTACGAGCAGGCCGATGCAAAGGCCCAGCCCCCATATTGAAAGGTCTGCGAACGCACTAAGCCCGAGGATCAAGGCCAAACCGGCGCAATCATTGCGGAAACGGCGCGGCGGGTTCGCGATCCAATCCGCGTGGCGGAGCAGCGCCCATTGCACAATAAGCCAAAGCGCAAGGCACAAGCCAACGCCAAAATGACCATCGACAGGCCGGCTGAAACCAACGAACGCCGGAAAAATGATAAAACCAGCATCGCGCAAGCGATCAAGGGTCTTTTCATCGCCGCCTTGGCGCGCCGTCATGCTCGCAAGGGCGCGGCTGAGGAGAATGGGCAATGATGCCGCTGCGAACAGGAGCGCACCAACACCCGGATAAAAAAGAATCGCAAAAATAAATGCTATAAATATCAATATAATAGAAACGATATTTAAGACTTTGGATGTGATATTGATTTTAGCCAAGAAGGCGAGAAGCGGCAGCGTGCCGACCCGATTGAGGAAGTTTTCAAACCACCCTTGGTTACGCAATTTGACACTGCTGCGGAGATCTCGCTCGGCCTTTGAGAGAGCCGCTGCTGTCTCGGGTCGCACCGCGCTATAGTCTTGATCGGTCGCGCCAAACTCCAAGCGTGCGGCACCTTTTTGGACCATCAACCGTAACAAAGTGGGGCCGAAAGACCAATCGCCGAGACGCCCAGCGAGGCCGCGGAGTTCCGCGCCTTCGATCTGTGCCAGCCCCAACCAATGGTCTTTCGCGTCAATGCGTTCAAAACCAGCCGTATCAGTGCGTGCCGGAACTGTGACGAGCAGCGCGCCAGCCGTGTTACGGATTTCAGAAAAGAGCGTGTCGGGAAGGATCAAGCCTCCCTCAACAACGATAACAGTTTCATCGGGATGGATGCGGTCAGCCGCGTCAGCAGCGGTTCGCGCCAAATCGATCGAAAGGCCCTTCCCCGACAACCGGTCGATCGTCGTGACGATTTCGGCTGGCAGAGCCCCGACGAGAAGCACGATATGACCAACCCCGGCGGCGGCAAGTTGATTGATCAGGCGCTCAAGCAACGATTGCCCGCCCAAGCGGAACAAGAGCGGAAATTTTTCTCCGATGGCCTGTTCACCCGCAATGATCAGCGCCGCGTAACGCACGCATTTCCCCCTGAAAAGCCCGATATACGTCGCTCTTAGGGGTTAACGATGGTTTTGGGAATGGGCTTGGACTGCTAAACCGCAATCTTAGCAATCGCGCGGGTAACGCGGCGAATTGCGA
>JBEGTP010000152.1:0-7104 GCA_041179365.1 Pseudomonadota bacterium | reverse complement strand
ACACCGTGCCCACGGCGTAGACTTGCGGACCGGAATTGGTGTCACTGCGATTGAGGGAGCAGACGGACACGTCACCGGCGTTCGTCTGGCCGATGGCAGCGTAGTCGCGGCGGATATGGTCATCGTGGGCATCGGGATCATCCCGGCTGTCGAACCGCTTCGCGCGGCGGGTGCCGTTTGTTCGAACGGCGTGGATGTTGACGAACATTGCCAAACCAGTCTGCACCATGTGTACGCGATTGGCGATTGCGCTGCGCATCACAATGGCTTTGCAGCGGGCGCGCGCATTCGGCTTGAATCAGTTCAAAATGCCAATGATCAAGCCAAAATCGCCGTCCAAGCCATTCTCGGCGCAGCGCAACCTTACACCGCGACACCGTGGTTTTGGTCAAACCAATATGATCTCCGCCTCCAGACCGTGGGCCTATCAACGGGCCATGATCAAGCCGTCTTGCGCGGCGACCCTGCGACGCGCAGCTTTTCGGTTTTGTATCTCAAACAAGGCAAGCTGCTCGCGCTCGATTGCGTCAACAACGTCCGCGATTACAGCCAAGGCCGCAAACTTGTGGAAATGGGAACGCACCTCACTGCTGAAGACGCGGCCGATACAACGCGCCAGCTCAAAGAGTTGTTAGCCGCCTAAAGCCCCTCTATTGCCGGTTTTCCGACACGCGCCGATGTGGTTTTTGGCATCCGCTTTTCGAGGAGCGACAGCCAGACATTGGTCTTCGATCCCACCGAGAATTGCGGCTCTGATGGTTTCAAGCCAAATTTCGTTTCCCATCCGCTAATCGTTTTGAAGGCGTCTTTAACCGCAGTATCGAGCGGAACTGGCGTGCGCATCGTCCCGTTGATGAGGGCATCGCCAAAGAAGGTCCAATCATTGCCGGGGTGGCAACCAAAGCTGCTCCGCTCGGCTGACGCGGCAGTAACGATGATGCTATCAGGCGATTGGAGGCTCGGCACAAAGGCCCCCGAATAACAGGCTGAAATCATCACAAGGCGGCGTGTAAAACCCATCCCGTTGAGCGTGGCGGCCATGCGTGTCGGGCTGATCATGCCAAAGCCACTTTCCTTATCGTTAAACACAATGCCAATACCTGGTGCGCCGTGGCTCGTCGTGTAGAGGATGAGGACGTCTTCTTTCAGATCCATTTTCGCCGCAACGCCAGCGAGCGCGATCGAAAGGTTTGAGATTGACCCGAAAGGGGCCGTCTGCGATTTCGCGCCCGTCCCGGCGGAGAGGATAACGGTGCGGCCAACAGCATCATAACGCTGCGAAAGCACCTTTGCTGTTTCCGCCGCCTCACGGCCAAAAACATCATCTGAATCAATCCCCGCGACAACAACATAGGCGTCAACAATGCCCTTGCGCTGCGGCTTCAATGCCGCAAGCGCCGCGCTCATCTTCTTATGCTCTTGGTAAAACCATCCAGGCTCGCGCCCCATTTGAATTTCTATGCCCTTATCCGCGCGGGCGATCTGCTCGGAATCTTGCGAAACAGCCGAGCTGGCCGGCAACACGGCAATGCTCAAGAGCAGCAGCCCGGTGGCGAAAGACTTCTTCATCATTGTGCATCCTTCCCGTGATACGATCCCGTAGCACCATGGATTGTATCGGCGGTCAAGGATTGAAAAGCCGCGCCATACAAATCTTCAGTTGCCCTTTGAGCTTGGACCCTACATCCTGCACTCCTGAACAAAGGCAGGAAAGGATGACGCATGAAACTGGCCTCCCTCAATCAAGGCCGTGACGGTCGCTTGGTCGTCGTTTCGGATGATCTTGCATGGTGTGCCGATGCGTCACTTGTTGCGCCCACACTTCAAGCGGCGCTCGATGCGTGGGACCAATGCGAACCAGCCTTGCGTAATCTCGCAGTGGATCTCGCCCATGAAGCAATTCCTATGATGCGCTTTCACGAACGGCTTGCCGCGTCTCCGCTGCCCCGCGCCTATCATTGGGTGAGAAGGAAGGACGCTATTCTGTGCGTTTCACGGTCAGATGGATTTTCTGCACCACGTGATCCACTCCATTTTAGTGGAGGCTCATCGGCCTTTTCTTGCGAGGCTGGGCTCGTTGCGGTGATCGGCGACGTTCCCGGCGGCGCGGCGGCGGCAGAGGCGAGTGCTGCGATTCGGCTCGTCGGACTGTACAGCGCAATGGTGACAAACAACGGTGAGATGGGCGATTATGCGACGACCTTCTCCCCCGTCTTTGTGACGCCTGACACCCTTGGCACGCAGTGGAGCAATGGCGCCCTGCAGGGCGGCTTGAGTTTCGAAGTTAATGGTGCGGCGTGCGAACAGAGCGGCGCTGGTGCTGCAAACAAGTGTGACTTTGGGCCTTTGATCGCCGCCGCTGCGTCAGCACGCGCGCTCGGAGCCGGCACACTGGTCGGCGTCGCTTCAGCCACGCATGCATTAAGCTCCGGAGACACTGTGCGGCTGTGGATGGATGATGAAAAACACCACCCGCTTTTTGGCGTAATTGAGCAGAGCGTCAGCTTGCTTTAACGTCGGGCTGCATGAAGCCAATCACCCTCAAACCCATTTCCGTGCTCCGCGCCTTTCTGGCGAGCGAAGCAGCGGGCGGGCTCATTTTGATGGCCACAGCGGCGTTTGCCCTTTTCCTGGCGAACGGCGCTTATGCGTCTCAATATTTTGAAACGCTCCACTTAAAGCTCGGACCCTTATCGATTCAGCATTGGATCAACGATGCTTTGATGGCCGTCTTCTTCCTGCTCGTTGGGCTCGAAGTAAAGCGCGAGTTTGTCGATGGACATTTGACCTCTTGGGCTGACCGGCGCTTGCCGATCATCGTCGCGTTGGCCGGCATGGCCGTTCCAGCACTGGTCTATTTAACACTGACCGGCGCTGACCATGCGCTCGCGCGTGGCTGGGCGATCCCAGCGGCGACGGACATTGCCTTTGCCATCGCCGTGCTCCTGCTGCTCGGCAAACGGGTTCCAACGTCGCTCAAACTTTTGCTCACCACCGTTGCAATCGTTGATGATATGGGTGCCGTTGCGATTATCGCGATTGGCTATACCCAGACGATCAACGGCGTAGCGCTCCTCGCGAGTCTGGCCTTGCTCGCCGCAATGATCGCGCTCAACCGTGCGGGCGTGGTGAAGATGCGCTGGTATCTGCTCGGCTTCGTCGCGCTCTGGCTTGCGGTTGCCCTTTCGGGTGTTCACGCGACGCTGGCGGGTGTGTTGACCGCCGCTGCCGTGCCTATCCACCTGACACCTGGAGCCCCAGACGCGGTCCATTCGACGCTCCACCGCCTCGAAGCGCGGTTGACCCGTCCCGTATCGTTTATCGTCATACCCCTTTTTGGCTTCGCCAATGCCGGCGTGGTGCTGAACAGGGACACGCTTGTTTCGCCCGTATCGCTCGCAGTTGCGGGCGGCCTTTTCTTTGGCAAGCAGTTGGGCATTTTCGGTGCGATCTGGCTGATGGTGAAGTTGAAATTCGCCGCTCTGCCGCGCGGTGCAACGTGGCCGCACGTCTACGGCATCGCCCTGCTCTGCGGCATCGGCTTTACAATGAGCTTGTTTATCGGCGATCTCGCCTTTCAAACGCCGCAGGCGCGCGACGCGGTCAAGGCTGGCGTCCTCCTTGGCTCGCTGGTCGCCGCGATCGCGGGCTATTGTGTTCTCAGGCTGGCTCCAAAGAGCGCGCACTCGCCCGAGACGCTTGTCGCGAAGGATGCAAACGCCGAAAGTTTCTGAAGCGATACGACAGGCCTAAGTTTAATGCCCCGCCTGCGGCCCACGTTCCAAACCTGACAACGCGAGCTGTTCGTCGATCTGCGCCATCAGTCGGTCGAGCCCCGCCTGATCCGATGCTTCAGCGCGGGCCACGAGAACATCCTGCGTGTTCGATGCGCGCAGAAGCCACCAGCCATCCACAGTTTTCACGCGTGCGCCGTCGGTGCGATCAACCTGTGCGCCCGCCGCAGTGAGCCGCGCCAAAACTTCGTCAATCACCGCGAACTTGCGGCTTTCATCGACTTGGAAGCGCAGCTCTGGCGTATTGACCATCGCGGGCATGGCAGACTTTAGCGCGGTCAGCGATCCGCCTAAGCCACTGACGGCATTCATCAGTGCCACCGCCCCGTAGACGGCATCATCAAAGCCGTAATAGTCATCGGCGAAGAAAATATGGCCCGACATTTCACCCGCGATTGGGGAGTTGGTTTCCTTCATTTTGGCCTTTACCAGGCTATGCCCGGTCTTCCACATCAGAGGCTTGCCGCCAAGCTCTGTAATCCGGTCAAACAGCGCTTGGCTAGCCTTGACGTCGGCAATGATCGTCGCACCGGGATGCTTTTTGAGGACTGGCTCTGCAAGGATAGCGAGCAGCTGATCGCCCCAGACAATACGCCCCTCGCCGTCAATCGCGCCAATCCGGTCGCCGTCACCATCAAAAGCCACTCCAAAATCGAGCGACTTCTCCGCGACAAGCCGCTGAAGATCGACCAAGTTTTCCGGGACAGTGGGGTCAGGATGATGATTGGGGAAAGTGCCGTCGATGGTTGTGAAAAGCAGATGATGTTCGCCGGGGAGCTTTTTAACGAGCGCTTCGATCACGTCTCCGGCCGCGCCGTTCCCCGCATCCCATCCCACCCGGAAGGGCTGAGCGGCGTAGCTCGAGGCCAAGCGATCGACATAGGTTTCGAAAATGGCAACATCGCGAACGCTGCCGGCCCCTGTTTCCCAATCACCCAATGCAGCGAGCCGACCGATCTCCTGAATTTCAGACCCGTAGAAAGGCCCATGCGCTTTCACCATTTTGAAGCCATTATAATTGGCGGGATTATGGCTGCCGGTTATTTGAATACCGCCATCAACGCCTTCGATTACGCACTCGGCGTAATAGAGCATTGGCGTTGGCCCTAGACCGATGCGCACAACATCGCAGCCAGTGGCATTCAGCCCTGCGATGAGAGCAATTTCGAGCATTGGCGATGAAAGGCGACCATCATAGCCAACAGCAATTGTCTTGCCGCCCGCCCGGCGGATAATCGTGCCAAAGCCAAGCCCAATGGCGCGGGCATCGGCAGCCGAAAGCGTCTCATCGATGACGCCGCGAATATCATATTCACGGAGCGATGTGGGGTGGAATTGGTGGGTCATGCTTTTCCTAACCGATGGTACGCTTCAAAAGGACATCGCGCGCCTGATTGACCCGCGCCGCAAGTTCGGCTGTTCCGCCGCTATCGGGATGCACCTTGGCAATCAATCGCCGGTGGGCCGCCAGAATGCGTTCCGGATCGGCACCGTCTTCAATTTCAAGGATGCGCCGCGCCTCGGTGACCGACATCCCGCTTCCAACCGACGCATTGCGCCACGCCCAATATAGAGCTGCGGCAATCCCTGCGAGAAAGAGGATTTTACTCATGCGATGGCAAGTTCCTGCTGACGCGTGTCCCGCGTTGCCAGCCCTAAGCCGGCAATCATTTCGCGCAGCTCTTGCCGTGCGGCAACATGGCTGAGCGAAAAGCGCGGAAGCTGGTCTTGGTCAAGCAGCGTTAGCCCTTGCGGGAAGAGCTCTCGGAAAATAACCCGTTCGCTCAAACCGGGGACGACACGGTAACCGACCCGTTTCGATAAATCCTGAATCGCCTTGCCGACCCGAACCATATTTTGCGCTTCGAGCTGCTGGAGCCGGTTGCGCAAAACCACCCAATCAACCGTCGCGCCATCAGCATTGGCGCGTTGCTTGCGCTGATCCCACACAAGTTCTGAATAAAAGCTTGGGCGTTTGATCCTGTAGGTTTCAGCATCAACCTGACCAATCAAATCAAGATCGACAAACGAATCGTTCATTGGCGTTACAAGCGTGTCTGCTCGCGCCATTGCGGCGCGTGCTGTCGGGTCGTCCCGTCCCGGCGTATCGATGATCACGAAATCAGCGTCCCCCCCTAGGCGATTAATCTCATGATCAAGGCCCGCAGGTGTGAGGAGGGATAGCGTGACATAGCGCGGCGAAGTGAGCTGAAGCTGCCGCCGGCGCCCGGTTGCCTCGCGATTTTCCAAGTAGCGAGACATTGTGCGCTGCCGCGTATCAAGATCAATCGCCGCCACCTTATGCCCAGTTGTCGCCAGCGCCACCGCCGTGTGGACCGCCGTTGTAGATTTGCCCGTGCCGCCTTTTTCATTTGCGAACACGATGATGTGCGGCCCGTTTCCCGACATTGTGGGTGCTTATCCTTGCTTGTTTGGTGATCACTGCACCGTTAAATGCTGGCGATCTATAACGGAGGCCCTAGCACCGTGCAAACCATCGACAAGGTTAATGCGCTCAAAACTAAAATTGCCGCGATACGGGCGACAGGCAAGCGTATCGCGCTTGTCCCAACAATGGGTGCCTTGCATGATGGCCATCTTGCTCTCGTGGAAGAAGCGCAGCGTCGGGCTGATTCAGTCATCGTTTCAATTTTCGTGAACCCCAAGCAATTCGGGCCGAATGAAGATCTTGATGCTTACCCCCGCACCCTTGAAGCGGACCGGGCAAAGCTATTGGCGGCAGGTGTGGAAAGTCTTTGGCTTCCCTCAGTGGCTGAAATGTACCCCCCCGGTTTTGCAACAGTGATTACCGTTGCTGATCTGCCAAATAGACTCT
The DNA here is from genome assembly GCA_041179365.1 of Pseudomonadota bacterium. Classification (GTDB taxonomy): domain Bacteria; phylum Pseudomonadota; class Alphaproteobacteria; order Sphingomonadales; family Sphingomonadaceae; genus Aquisediminimonas. Next base: position 474 of record JBEGTP010000152.1, on the reverse strand, counting down.
GCGGTGCTGCGCGGCCTGGCCATTTTGACGGCGTGACCACGGTCGTCAGCAAACTCTTTAATCAAGTGCGGCCCGACATCGCTGTTTTTGGGGAAAAAGACTGGCAACAGCTTGCGATCATCCAGCGCCTGACGATTGACCTTGATTTTGGCATCGAGATCATTGGTTTGCCCACGCGCCGCGCAGAAGACGGTCTCGCGCTTTCATCGCGCAATGCCAATCTGAGCGCCAAGGAGCGCGTGGTCGCGGTCGCCTTGCCGCGTGCCTTGCTCAGGGCAAAAGCAGTGATAGAAGCGGGTCAGCCGGTGAGCCTTGCGCTTCAGAGTGCACAGGCTTCCCTCATCGCTGCGGGATTTCACACGGTCGATTATGTGGCCTATGTCGACGCAAAATCGCTCGAACCGCTTTTTGAACAGGGCGCAGAAGGACGACTCCTTGCTGCCGCAAAGCTTGGAAAAACAAGGCTTATTGACA
>JBEGTP010000151.1:0-3676 GCA_041179365.1 Pseudomonadota bacterium | reverse complement strand
GAGCTCGGCCAGCGTATGACCCATGGCTTCGGCATTTTGCCGCGCTGCCTCAATCGCCGTCATCGGCGCCATTTGATAGAGTGCATCAAAGCGAGCCGCTGCTGGGAAATCTGGCCAAATTGGGGATGAGAGACGTGCGACACGGCCGCCTTCCTGATCAATTAGGATAGGCAGGTCGCTTTGCCCCGTCAGGGCGCGCAAGTCCTGCGTAAGCGCAGACACTTGTGCCCGATCAGCGATATTTCTTTTGAAAAGGATAAACCCGGCAGGCTCGGCATGCGCAAACAGGGCGCGCTCTGCGGCTGTAATCCTGAATTCGGAAAGACCAAAGATAATTGGCTTCATTGGCGAACGAGATCCCCAACCCTTGAAGCGTTAAGCGCTAGGCAAATCGGCCCGACACGTCGCGAAGGAAGCGACGGTCGGGCCATATTTGTTGGGGATTATTTAACCACCATGCAGCTGCCGCCGCCTGCGCGCACTTTAGCACAGGCACCCGCAGGGTCTCCGCCAGCGGCCAGCCGCAAACGATACCAAGTTTTGCCATTCACGACAGCGGGAACAATCGACTTGCCCATCCCCGCAATCGCAGGAATTTTCCGCGATACGGCAGCCCAAGCTTGGGTCGCTTCAGCCTCTGAACCATAGGCACCAATCTGTACCATGGCAGCGCCCGGAACAGTCGCGGAAGCCAGAGCAGGTCCCGCACCCGTAGGCGTCGGTGCGGTCGGCATGTTGCCACCAGCGGCAATCGCCGCCGTCGCACTTGGCGTTCCAGCAGCAATCGGCTTGGTAGCCACCGCAGTTGGTGCCTTTGTTCCGACGACTGGTGTTTCAGGCTGGGCATTCATATCGAGCTTGCCATTGGCTTCAGTCCCTTCGGACGTCGCCAACGCAGCATCGCCTTGACCATCGACTTTCATGCCCCCCACATCGGTTGGCCTGCTCTTATAATCACCGTCAGGCGCGGTAATCATCGTGCTGTCGCTGTTGCCCGCCTTTTGGCTGCGCAACCACGATACGCCGCCAACCACAACGGCAAGAGCCAAAGCAGCAGCGGCAAGGAGACCAAGCAGTTTGCCTTTTGAGACACCCGCCTCTTCATCGCTGTCTACGGCTTCTAGCCATGGAAGCCGATCTTCTTCTTCCAAAGCCAGTTCTCGATCCGTGTTTTCATTCATCTCTACATCTCCTCGGCCGCTGTCACCCCCATGATTGAGAGGCCGTTCACGATGATTTGCCCTATTGCAGCCGCCAAGGAAAGGCGTGATGCAGTTATTTCCGGCGCATTAACCATCAAAATGCGCCTTTCGGGCCGATCATTACCCAAGTTATAGTAGGCATGGAACGCTTGAGCGAGATCGTAGAGATAAAATGCGATGCGGTGCGGCTCGCGATTCGCGGCAGCACTTTCGACCATGCGCGGAAATTGCGCCGCCAGTTTTGCCAAAATCAGATCTTCGGAATCAAGCAATGCCATGTCAGGATTGGAGGCATCAATGCCGGCTTCGGCTATTTTGCGCTTAATCGATGCGATCCGCGCATTGGCATATTGCACATAAAAAACCGGATTGTCCTTTGAGGCTTCAACCACTTTCGCAAAATCAAAATCCATTTGCGCGTCGGCCTTCCGCGTCAGCATCGTAAAGCGGACGACGTCTTTGCCAACTTCGCGGACAACATCGGCAAGTGTTACAAAATTGCCAGACCGCTTTGACATTTTAACGGGTTCGCCCGCGCGCAGCAGCCGCACCATCTGGACCAGCTTTACATCAAAAGGCTTGGCGCCTTCAGTCAGCGCCGTGACCGCCGCGCGAATCCGCTTCACCGTCCCCGCGTGGTCCGCCCCCCAAATGTCGATCAGCGCGTCGGCAGTTTGTGCCTTCTGAAAATGATAGGCCATATCTGCCCCAAAATAAGTCCAGCTTCCATCTGACTTCTTGATCGGGCGATCTTGATCATCACCAAACTGGGTCGACCGGAAGAGCGGGAGCATCACAGGCTCCCAATCGGGATCCACTTCACCTTTCGGGGCTTCAAGTTCGCCGTCATAGACGAGATCGCGCGCGCGCAAAAACGCCTCGGCCTCTTCGGGGAGCTTGTGCCGCTGCACATCGGCTTCAGAGGCGAAAACATCATGGTGGATGCCAAGCAAGGCCAAATCATCTCTGATCATAACAAGCATAGCCGCCACTGCGGTTTCGCGGAACAACGCAAGCCAAGCGTCTTCGGGTTGTCCAACAAAGGATTTTCCGTGATCGGTTGCGAGCTTCTGGGCGACAGGAACAAGATAATCGCCCGGATACAGCCCCTCGGGAATATCGCCAATTTCTTCCCCGAGCGCCTCGCGGTACCGCAGATGTACGGAACGCGCGAGCACATCGACCTGCCCGCCTGCATCATTCACATAATATTCGCGGATGACTTTATGACCTGCAAATTCCAGCAGCGACGCAAGCGCATCTCCCACGACCGCACCCCGGCAATGCCCCATATGCATTGGTCCCGTTGGATTTGCGGATACATATTCCACATTAACCGTTTTACCCGCGCCAACGATCGAGCGCCCATAAGTCGCACCCGCTTGCTGAATCTGCACAAGTTCGCGTTGCCAAACGGTGTCAGCAAGGCGTAGATTTATAAAACCTGGTCCAGCAATCTCTGCGCCCAAAATGCCTTCTACAGCCTTTAATTTTTCCACAAGAAGCGTTGCGAGCGCGCGCGGGTTCACACCAGCAGGCTTTGCCAAAACCATGGCGGCATTCGTCGCCATATCGCCGTGCGAAGGGTCGCGCGGTGGCTCAACAGTTACGCTTCGGCGATCCAGACCACGCGCCAAAGCGCCTTCTGCTTCAAGGGCGTCAAGGGCATCGTCGAGGTGCCCGGCGAATTGGGCATAAAGCGTCGTCACGTCAAAATTCCAGTGTTAGAGCCAGTGTTAGGGAAGGCCGCGCTTTAGACGATGGCGAACGCCTAAGGCAACGCACTCAGTGAATCAGATGGCTTATTGCAGGCCATGATGTTGCTGATCGGTCATTTTACGCCGCGCAAGGCAACATCAAAACCTACTTTTGCTTTGGCCCGGCGAACGTGTGAGCGATCAATCTGATCGGGGGGCATATCCCGCCACGGCCTGCCACATGTCTCGATTATGGTGAACAAACACACCATTTTGCATGTTCCCTAGGTTCGCGAGCACAGCGCCGGCCACATCATTTGCAGCAATTGAGCGATAATGATCGAGCGCTTTGGGCGTTAGTAAGTCAGTGACGGGACTAATCACAGCGGCCGCACGCTCGCCGAGCCGAAAGGGCCCAGAGCGCTTGCCGCGCAACAAGCCGGGGCGAAAAAAGTCGACGCGCTGAAAGCCAACGGCTTGAATTTCCCGCTCAACCTTTCCTTTGACCGCGAGATAGAAGTTGCGCGAGGCCTCCCGAGCCCCAACTGAAGAGATACTCATAAACTGGCGTGCTCCCGCCATATGTGCCGCGCGCGCGAGCGAAATGACCGCATCATGATCAATCGCTGCAAAAGCTTCCTCAGAACCTGCGGTCCGCAATGTCGTACCGAGTGCCGAAACGACGATATCGGGGGCAATTTCAGCAACCAGCGCCGGCCACGCCTCGATGGGCGCAGCGTGAACCTCTAGCCCGTCTCGCACCCGTGTCGACGCGCG
>JBEGTP010000150.1:0-3621 GCA_041179365.1 Pseudomonadota bacterium | reverse complement strand
GGGCGATGGGGCCATCAAACCACTCACGAAGCTCTTGAACAAAGGCAAAGGGCGAAAGTGTGCCCGCGTGACCGCCTGCGCCGGTGCAGACTGGGATCAAGCCGTCTGCGCCCTTTTCAACCGCTTTCCGTGCGAATCGATCATTGATGACGTCATGAAGCACAATGCCGCCCCAGCCGTGAACGGCATCGTTCAAATCGGCGCGCGCGCCAAGCGACGTGATGGTGAGGGGCACTTGCCACTTGGCGCAGGTGGCAAGATCAGCTTCGAGCCGGTCGTTGGATTTGTGGACGATCTGATTGACAGCAAAGGGGGCCGCCGGTTGGTCAGGATGATCGCGATTATGCGTCGCGAGCGCTTCGGTGATTTGGTGCAGCCATTCATCGAGCATTGTCTGCGGTCGTGCATTCAGCGTCGGAAACGAGCCCACGATTCCCGCTTTGCATTGGGCTATCACGAGCTCTGGCCCGGAAACGAGGAAAAGCGGCGACCCGATGACGGGCAGGCGCAGGCGATCAAAAAGGGCTGGAAGTGTCATAGGCTGACGATCTTTACAGCGTAAACATTGGCTGTAAAGCGCCAAGCCGATGCCGCACATTTGACGCTACGGCACGCGGGGCGCGGTCCATCGCCTTGAAATGTCAGTGCAGAAAAATGGCTCCCCGGGCCTGATTCGAACAGGCGGCCGTCCGATTAACAGTCGGATGCTCTACCGCTGAGCTACCGGGGAACGCTATCGGTGGCGGGCCTATGCAATGGCGCGCGAGGAATTGCAAGCCGGTCAGGCAGCAAATTGTTCCATCGCAATGCGGTCATCCCACGCATGCTCAGGGTCAAACATCAAAGTCAGTGCATTTCCGGCATCAATGGCGATATCAATCGTTGCAACATCACGGACCTCTTGCTGGTCCGCGACGACGCTTACAGGCCGCTTTTTGGGATCGAGAACGCGAAAACTCACGCGCGCAGCCTCGGGCAGGATTGCGCCGCGCCATCGCCTCGGGCGAAAGGGGCTAATCGGCGTAAGCGCGAGCAAGCCCGAGCCAAGCGGTAAAATGGGGCCTTGCGCGGAGAAGTTATAGGCTGTCGATCCAGCGGGAGTCGCAACCAACACACCGTCGCACACCAATTCTTCCATCACGACGCGCTCATTGACCGACACTTCAAGCTTTGCTGTTTGCCGCGTTTCCCGCAGCAAGGAGACTTCGTTGATCGCAGGGCTCGTCACACGCTCGCCGTCAACGGTTTCAGCGATCATTTTTAGCGGAAGGACTTCAAAGGATTTTGCCCGCGCCAGTCGCGCTTCTAGGTCATTGGCGCGCCAGTCATTCATCAGGAACCCCATCGTCCCCAAATTCATGCCGAAAACAGGGACAATGCGCTTGCGTCCGAGCATCGCGTGGAGCGTCTGGAGCATGAAGCCATCGCCGCCGAGTGCAACGACCATATCGGCGTTAGCCAAATCGACCCAATCATAGGCCTTGCGGAGTTCTGATTCCGCGACGGTCGCAGCGTCAGTGTGCGATGAGAGGAGGGCGCACTTCATCCGCCCGTTACATTCATGTGGCGGGTCGTTGCGGTCGTCGCAAGGTCGAAATCATGCCGCTCTGGCTTCGTGCCCAAGGCTTGGTCGAGAAGCCTGTCAAGGGCCGCCGGGTCGTCGCCGCGCAGCGCACTCCGCAGATCAACATGATCATCATAGCCAAGGCACATATAGAGTTTCCCCGAAGCGGATACGCGAACCCGGTTACAGCTCGCGCAAAAATTTTGTGTTAGCGGCGAAATGAAGCCGATGCGCGTTCGCGTATCCGCGACTTTCCAATAGCGCGCAGGGCCGCCGGTTTTGTGAGTAGAAGGCAGCAGGGTGAAGTGTTCTTCTAGGAGCGCGCGGGCAGTTGTGAGCGGAAAGAACCGATCTTCGCGGTCATCATCAATCTGGCCAAGCGGCATGGTTTCGATGAGTGAGAGGTCAAACCCGTGTTCCCCACACCAACGCAGCATCGGAACGATTTCATCATCGTTTATGCCCTTGAGCGCAACCATGTTGATCTTGATCGCAAAACCCGCCTTACGCGCCGCTTCTATACCGTTTAAAACGACGTTGAGGTCACCTTTGCGGGTAATGTAGCGGAACTGCTCAGCCTTACGCGTATCGAGGCTGACGTTGATCCGGCGGATGCCCGCATCCCACAGTCCTGTGGCATGCTCGGCAAGGCGGCTCGCATTCGTCGTGATCGTTAGTTCCTCTAGCCCATTGCCTAGGTGGCACCCAATCGCTTGCGCCACGTTTACGGCACCGCGCCGTGCAAGCGGCTCGCCACCCGTAAGGCGAATCCGGGTGACCCCGCGCGCAACAAAGTGACCCGCCAATGCAGATATTTCTTCAAGGCTCAGGACTTCACTGCGCGGCAGAAAAACCATTTCTTCCGCCATGCAATAGCGGCAGCGCATGTCGCAACGGTCTGTTAACGAAAGGCGCACATAACTGATCGCCCGGCCAAAGCGGTCGACCATATGATTGTCTGATGATGGTTCACAACCCATGCCCCCTGCTAGGGCCCTCTGGCGTAGCGGGCAAGGGGCCGCTAACGCGGTGTCCATGAAACAAAAGGGGCCTCGGATTTTGCAATGGCAGTAGCGGCGCGAATCCTAATCCTTTCAGCGCAAAACCGCGATTCTTTAGCCGTTCTCGTTGAGGATATGGGTTGGAGTGCTGTTGCCGCACGCAAATTTGCGGGCGCTGGCCGACGATTCGCCGAAAGCGGTGCGACCATCGTCATCGTCGATTTGCGGGGAAACGGCGCCGAAGCGGTTTTGGCCATTGCCGATTTGCGGTCAAAAGCGCCGATCATAGTCGTTGTTGAACCCGATGATGAAGCGCTGATCGATGCCGCCATTGCGGCTGGTGCTGCACAAATCATCAAAGCACCCGTAAATGCATTTGATCTCAAAATGGGGCTCCGCGTTGCAGCGCGGCGCGGCGTGGTGCGGGAGGAAGTTCATGCTTCACCTAGAATTGCGGAAAACAGAGACAATTTGACCGGATTGCGCGATTCGCGGGCCGTAAACGCTTGGATCGAAGAGCGGATTCAAGACGGGGAAGATCACGCCGTTTCAGTTCTCCTCATTTCAATGTCGCGCTTCGATGCGATCAACGTCGCCTTCGGCGTCGACGCAGGCAATAAAGTGTTGCGCAGTGTTGCAAACCGGATCGAACCACTTGTCGCTGATTTGCACGTTGACACGCTTGTCGCCCGCAACGCGGGGACTGAGTTCGTCGTGTGTATTGGCGATCTCATTCCCGCGACCCGGCTCAGGCTGCTTGCTGAACAAATTGCCGAGACAATCGAACGGCCAATTTCGACGGGACATGAAATAATCCGACTTGGCTGCCGCATCGGGGTCGCGCCAGCGCATCAGGATGATCGCGGTCCAAGCCAGTTGTTGAAGCGCGCCGCCTTAGCTTTAGCAGAAGCAAAAGCACTGGAATCTGGACGCATTCATATGGTGAGCGACGGGAGCGGTGCCGCGTCTGCAACGACGGCATTACAGGCTGATCTCCGGCTGGGGTTAATGCGCGGCGAAATCGAGACGCTGTTTCAGCCGCAAGTGTCAGTCATA
>JBEGTP010000149.1:0-3021 GCA_041179365.1 Pseudomonadota bacterium | reverse complement strand
AAGGCAGACTTATTTTTGGCGGTGAAGGGTAATTATATAGAGCTTGGGACGATCAGGACTTTGCAGCGCCAGAGCATATTTTGTGCCAATTATTTTCCCGATGTCGAAACGCGGCAACCAGGCTTACCGCTCGAAGGATTGCTTGGCTATGACCTGATGGTGACGACAAAAAGTTTTCAAGTGGACTGGCTCACAGAGCGCATGGGGCCCGAGCGCGTTGCCTTGCTCCATCACGGCTATGGTCCTGCCGTTCACCGACCGCATTTCGACCGACAAACGCGCGACCATGAGTGGGATATCAGTTATATCGGGAATGCATCGCCCCGCAAACTGGCCTGGATGGCAGTGGTTTGCCGGGCGTTTCCCGATAAACGCATCGCCGTTGCGGGGTTTGGCTGGCCTCAATTGATCGGCATCGGTCAACTCGTCGGTGCGACGATATTGCCAGCCGCTATCGGCGAGGATTTTGCGCGGCTGGCGGGAAGAAGCGCCATCAATCTCGCGTTCCATTATGGCCGCCCGGCTGGAAGTGCGTGGGAGGATCTGGTCTCGACGCGCACATTTGAACTCCCTGCCTGTCAGGGTTTCATGCTGCATATTGACAATGATGAAGTGCGGACGTTGTTCACAGTCGGACAAGAGATTGACGTTTTTGCCGACGCCGATCAACTAATCGAACGGATTGGCTATTACCTGCCCCGTCCCGACGAACGCGAGACAATGGCAATGGCGGCCTATGCTCGCGCTGTTCCGGCCTATAGTTATCATAGCCGCGCGGCTGATCTCATCGCCCTTGTTGAAGCCCGATCGTCGATCACGGGCGGTTGATCAGGCCTTTCGCAAAACCTGCGTCACGACCGAGTCCCAAATAATTTCGACATTGAAAAGCGCGTTGAGCAGCCGACCGACCAATCGTCTCAGGCCTCTGATGATCGCGCGGCGCAGTCTCACAATGCCGCGCCCTTGCGGCATCGCGGAACCGGCATAACGCTCTGTCACAAATCCAAGTGGTTGCGCCAGTTGATCGATCTTGGCCTGAGATAAGGCTGTAATATGGGTTACATCGCCATTTTGCGGAGAAAGGCCAAACGGACTCTGCCCGTTGGGATAGCGCAAGATAAGAACACCGCCCGGTTCGAGTAGCTTGGCAATGGCGACTAAATGCGCTTCGATTTGGCTGAGCGTTAAATGCTCAAACACATCGAAAGCGGCAATGAGCGCATAGCGGTCTTGATGAGCCGCACTATGCGCCTCAATATCGGTTACAAGGGCAATCCCGGCCGCATCGGCGGCGGCGAGTGACCGGCTGTCAAGTTCCATGCCCGCGACCCCGGCCCCGCGCGCCTGCGCCCAGGCCAGAAACCGCCCCTCACCAAAGCCAATTTCAAGGACCTCCTTTCCCTTCAGGCTCATCGCTGGAACCTCTTTCGCAAAATAGGACGAATCGTCCGCGCTAAACCGGAAAAAATCGTTCCAGTTCTTCCAAACGCTATATCCGTCATAATTTGAGGTCGAACCCTCGGGCAGGTCAGTGTTTGGCTGAATCATTTTTGGGCTCTGTTTCTGAGGGCGCATCTCGGCCTGTCGCATAGGATTAAGCCTGCATGCAAGCGGCTTGGCACTATCATTGCGGCCAATGTTCGCTTAAAGGCTATGGCCTATGGATAGGAATTTTCAACGGCTGAATAAAACAGCAAGTGGCGCACTTCGGATGACGTCTATTTACTTTTCGTTGATTTTTATCGTAGGAATGTCAGTCTATAGCAGCGCATCTGAAGAATTTGCTGAATTTTTTAATACAGTTTCGCCGATTTTGATTTTACTTGGATGCCTATACGCGGCATTTTCGCTTGTCTTTCAAAATGTATATATCATTGTCACTCCAATTCCTTGGCTTTATGTGGGATTTTCACTCTATTTTGGTGTGGGTGCGCTCGTGTGGTCTTTTGGCGATGCCATAACAATCGCTTATATTCAGCGCGCAACGCGCCTCCCGATTGACGCGTTTGGTCTGTATCGCGCAAACTTGATGTCGTGCGCTGGCATCGCGCTCATTTCACTTTTTTTGATCCTTTTTGATCGGGTGCTTGGTTGGGCAAAACGAGCGCCACCCCAAACCTTAAAACTCGATTTGGCCCAAGGCATCCCGGCCTTTTGGGCGATGATCTTGGTTGGAGGGGTCGTCAAATATCTTATTCTCATCCCCGCTAGCTTTGGCAGTGCTTTTGTGGTTGTGCCGAGCGTCATTGCACAGCTTTCCGTTTTTTTGCAGGCCGCGATCATTGCGGGCTTTTTGCTTGTTGCGAACGGCGCGAGACACCTCCGGCCCGTCCTCTCGGTCCTGATCCTGACAGAGTTGATGTCAGGGTTCATGTCGGGGTCAAAATCTGCAATCCTCTTCGTTATTCTTTCAACGATCATCGGGTGGTGTGTTTCATCGCGTTCGTTGCGTGGCCCGGGCCTTTTAGGGGGCCTCACCATCCTCTTCTACAGTCAGTTCTTAACACCCTACATCTCTTATGTGCGGTCTCGCTTTGAGCGCGGTGGGACAACGAGCTTCGCCACATTTTCCTCGGCGACGAGTGAGTTCTTAGATGGCGCGCGGACGATCGAATATCTTGATGTTGGCGCGAGAATGTGGTGGGCCCGATTGTCCTTCGCTAGCTATCAAAATTTTGCCCTGCGGGAATATGATTTCGGACGGCCGGGCGAAAGCTTGAACGAAATTATGTGGGCGCTGGTGCCCCGCATTTTTTTCCCCGACAAGCAATCGGTTGGCTATGGTGCGCAGCTTTCTGACATCTTGAACCCCGGGTCTTCGGCTTGGACGCTGACGTCGATGACGTGGCTCGCGGAAGGCTATTGGAATTTGGGGATAACGGGCCTCGTCCTTGTTTGCTTTAGTGCCGCGCTGATATTGTCGCTCTTCACGCGGATTATCGTATCGACCTTTCTGCAAGGCCAAATCGCCTTTGCTCTCATCACAGTTCTTTCGATTCAAACGGCGATCAGTGTCGAGTC
>JBEGTP010000148.1:0-3352 GCA_041179365.1 Pseudomonadota bacterium | reverse complement strand
ACGCCCAGCTGATCATCCCGACGCTCGCCTCCACGATTGAAAGCCGGATGGGTTATGATCTGAAGGCAATGGCGGCGGTGATCCATTCACTCAACGCTTGGACGTATGATGAATGGACGTTCCATTATCAGGACCGCCTGTTTCCGGTCGGCTATGTTTCGCTCGCCGATGTTGATTTGGCCTGTTCGGAGCTGGACTGGCTGCTTGAACGCGGCTGCCGTTTGCTGGCGATCCGCCCGGCTGCCGTCCCGGGGCATTTCGGTTCACGCTCACCGGGGTCGCCTGAGTTTGATCGCTTCTGGGCACGGGTCAATGAAAGCGGCATTTTCGTCATGCTGCATGTTTCGGACAGCGGTTATGATGAAATCTACCGCTGGTGGGGGATCGGCGGGGCAGAGGCATTGGCGTTTGATCGGTCTGATCCACTCAAGGCCTGTATCGATACACAGGGCAGGGCGATTGCCGATACGATTGCGGCGCTCATCGCCCACGGCGTAATGGATCGCCACCACGGCATCCGCTGGCTCTCGGCTGAAAATGGCTCGATCTGGGTGCCGCATCTGATCAAGATGTTCAAACGCGCTTATGGCCAGATGCCTAAATCCTTTGCCAAAGACCCGGTCGAAACTTTTAGGGAAAAGGTCTATGTCGCGCCTTATTATGAGGAAGATTTGATGGAGCTCCGCAATGATGTGGACGTCAGCCACATCCTGTTCGGCAGCGATTGGCCGCACGCCGAGGGTCTAGGCAAACCACTCGATTTTTTGGCTGAACTTGAACGTTTCACGCCGGAAGAGACGCAAATGGTGATGAGTAGCAATTTGAAGGGGCTGCTTGAAGGGAAGCGGTAAAGACGTGGTGGACAAGTGATTGCTATGAAACAGCAAAATTCCGATGTCGTGATCGTTGGTGGCGGTATGGCCGGTTGTGCTGCAGCCATTCGTTTAGCGCGTTCCGGTTACTCAGTTACTGTGCTCGAAAAAGAAGCCGCGTATCTGGACCGAGTGCGCGGCGAATGCATGGTCCAATGGGGGTTTGAACAAGCAATCGCCATGGGCATAGCAGATGTCTTACTCGCAACACCGGGTGCGTCGTTTGTCACGCGCTTGATGGGATATGATGAAACAATGTCTTTGGAGATTGCCCAGTCCAGACCACACGATGTTTCCCAGATTGTGGAAGGCGTTCCGGGGCTTCTATGCGCGGGTCACGTCGATATGCGTGAAACATTGGCACGCGAAGCAGCGCTAGCCGGTGCTATCGTGCTCCGCGGCGTCAATCATGTGGAAGTGGTGCCAGGTAATCGGCCGAAGGTCAGCTTTGAACACGAAGGGATCAGCCAGAAAATATCCGCTGCTTTGGTGTTGGTCGCAGACGGAAAAAATAGCCGCATTCGCAAGCAGCTCGGCATCGCGCTTCTTTCGTCTGGTCCGCGCGCGTGCATTACAGGGATGTTGATCGATGATGGTGGGATGTGGGATCGCGCCGAAACAACCCAAGGCGTGTTTGGCGAAAATCTAATCTATATTATGCCGCGCGGTGACAATCTGTCACGACTTTATGTGACGCGCACGGTCGATAATCCCAATCGTTTTGTCGGCTCAGGAAAAGAACAGCGCATGCTTGATTGTCTGGACGTGGAGGGCTTACCCTTTGGGAAAGAGCTTTCTCAGGCACGGCCAGCGGGTCCGTGTGGCTCATTCATCGCTGATGATAGCTGGACGCCTCAGCCATTTGCGGAAGGCGTCGTCTTGATGGGCGATACCGCAGGGTGGAGCAACCCGGTCACCGGACAGGGGCTGGCGATTGCCCTGCGCGACGCCCGTATCATCACCGATCTTTTCCTTGAAGCAGGTGGTGCCTGGAGCAGCAGTCTCTCACGCGCCTATGCAGCAGAACGGCATGAACGGATGGGGCGTCTGCGTTATGCCAGCGCGCTGTTAGATTTAATCACCGCTCATGGGCAAGAAGATCGCGCTATCCGGCGCAAACGGATGTTTAAGCGAATGCACGGCAATCCAACACTGGGAAAGGCGCTTGATGCTTGTCATCTTGGTCCTTGGACCGTGGCCGAAAATGCCTTTGCGCCGAGCAATTTGGTTGAGCTTGCCATGGCTTAGTCTGGCCGTGTCAGCCGATCCCGAGCGCCTGATCGAGCGCCTCATGCGTCCAGCCGATTGCGACTTCACTGCGGCCGAAATACAGTTCATGCAACAGCCCGGTGCGCAGATTATCTGACGCGCCTGCACTCATTTCATAGTCCTGCGTTGCAACAACATGGGCGAACAGTTCGAGGCGCTGTTCCACCAACGCTTGCTCCTCTGCGTCAACGTCTGGCCAGCGCCCGAACAGTTTATATTGCGTGATCTGCTCGTGCACCGATTTGCCGGGATAGAGGTGATAGATCGTGCAGGTTTCCGGGTAGATCGGAATGAATGTGTTGGGAAATATGAAGTGCGCCATTGAGAAATGCGCGTGGATATCGCCCCATTCGCTTTCAGGCTTTTCGCGAAATGCCTCAAGGCTAAGGCTGGGCCAGGCCAGTGTCCAATGCTCCTTGTTGGGCCCCCAACGCCAGTGATGGGCGCAGTTGACAACTTTGTAGTTGAAATCCTGACCGTGCAGCACATGAAAATGGTAATTCTCACCATAAGTGTCGAGGGCGAGTTTCCAGTTCACGGCGGAGGAGATGTCGCGTTCCCCCGCCAGTATATTGCGCTCAAAATGCCAATTTGCAATATGGTCAGCGCCCTCGCCCAGAAACACCTTCACATCGATCGATGCGCCGGGTGTGAGCACCGCAAAGATCATTCCGTAAGCTTCTTCGCAGGGAAATTCGATCAGGCCCAGTTGGCTCTTGTCCATCGTGCCAAACGCGTCTTCGCCCTGCAGCGCGAGCAGGCGGCCGTCATTGCCAAAGGTCCACGCGTGATAGGGGCATGTGAAACGGGTCGCATGGCCGCAAGGTTCGCTCGTAATCTTGGCACCGCGATGACGGCAGGCGTTGAGGAAGGCGCGGACTCTGCCATCTTTTTGGCGGGAGACAATGACGGGCACACCTGTATCTTCGTGTAACCTATAGTCGCCGGGATTTGGAAGTTCACAGCTGAATGCGACGATCAATGGATATTTCCGGAACACTTCAGCCTTTTCGAGCGCGAAGCGTTCTTCTGACAGATAATAATCCGCAGGCACAATTTTGATCGCTTCCGCTTGATGCGTCGCTTTGCGCGCCATCAGGTCGAGCAATTCGCGCGCAACGTCATAAATCATGGTTTTGTTGTCAATATCGCGCATTTTCATCTCCTACCGCGATTTCGGCATCCCCAGCAGCTTTTCCGCGATCAAGCTC
>JBEGTP010000147.1:0-6304 GCA_041179365.1 Pseudomonadota bacterium | reverse complement strand
CAAAAGCTCGAATCCCTCCGCGCGCAGCTCGATGCGCACTTCCGAAACGCCCCGAAAGGTCAAATCCATGATTGATTTCCGCATCGAACCCGAATTTCAAGAAACACTGGATTGGATCTTGGTCTTTGTGAAGGAAAAATGTGAAGTGCTTGATCTGCTCTTCCCCGGCCACGCTGCACCATATGATGTACATAACAAGAAGAGCCGCGCCGCAATCAGGCCATTGCAGGATGAAGTAAGGGCCAAGGGGCTATGGGCCTGTCACCTTGATCCGCATCTTGGCGGCAAGGGCTATGGCCAACTCAAGCTCGCCTTGATGAATGAAATTCTCGGCCGATCTTATTGGGCACCCACTGTGTTTGGCACGGCGGCGCCCGATACCGGTAACGCGGAAATTCTCGCCATGTTCGGGACAGACGCTCAAAAGGAGACATATCTTCAGCCCCTGCTTGATGGACAAATTGTCTCGTCCTTTTCGATGACAGAGCCGCAAGCTGGCGCTGACCCTAAGGAATTCACCTGCAAGGCATGGCAAGAGGGCAATGAATGGGTGATTGAGGGGGAAAAGTGGTTCACCTCCAACGCCCGCTTTGCTGCCTTCCTGATCGTTATGGTCGTTACCAATCCGGAGAATCCGGCGCACAGTCGTATGTCGCAGATTATCGTGCCCACTGAAACGAAGGGGATCGAATTCATCCGCCACTCACAGACTATGGGGGATTCGCACGGGCTTGATGACGGCACCCACGCTTACATACGCTACAACAAGGTCCGCGTGCCACTCGATGCGATGCTCGGTATGCCGGGTGAAGGATTTAAGGTCGCACAAGCCCGGCTGGGCGGTGGCCGCGTGCATCACGCGATGCGTACCGTCGGCAAATGTCAGCGCGCAATCGAAATGATGCTCGAACGCGCCGTCTCGCGCAAGACTCAGGGGAAGCTACTTGGTGATCATCAGATGGTGCAGGGGCCGATTGCGGAGTCGATTATCGAGCTGGAACAGTTCCGTCTCCTCGTCCTCAAAACCGCGTGGATCATTGACAATGAACCCCACGGCGCGGCGCGCACCCATATAGCGATGTGCAAGGTGCAAATGGCAAAAGTCTATCACGATATCGTGCAGCGGGCGATCCAGATCCACGGGTCGCTTGGCGTGACGCTGGAAACGCCCCTCGCGGATATGTGGATGGGCTTGCCCAGTCTCGCCCTCGCTGACGGTCCGACAGAGGTGCACAAGGCGCAAGTGGCTAAGGCGTTCCTCAAGAACACTAAGCCCGCGGTCGGCCTGTTCCCAAGTGAGCACAGCGTTACACGGTTGGAAGAAGCCAAGCGGCTGTTCGCGGACTATTTGTAATGGGAAAAAATGGAATAGACCCGCTTTTCGATTTCACCGGCAAAGTCATCCTCGTCACGGGCGGCAGTCGCGGACTTGGATATCAGATGGTCAAGGCATTTGCCGAGCGGGGGGCAGACATCATCATTGCTAGCCGCAAACTCGATAATTGTGAGGCCGTGGCACAAGAGGTTCGCGCTCTGGGTGGCACTGCGTTGGCCATTAGCGCGCATGTCGGAAAATGGAATGACTGTGACCGGCTGATTGACGAGAGCTACGCAGCGTTCGGTCGAGTGGATGTGCTGATCAACAACGCGGGGATGAGTCCCGCTTGCCCTAGCCATGAAGTAACTGAGCAGCTCTTCGATTCGGTGCTCAATCTCAATTTTAAAGGCCCGTTCCGCCTCGCTAGCCAGATTGCACACCGGATGAACCAGGGTGAAGGGGGCTGTATCATCAACGTTTCATCCAGCGGCGGTGCCATGCCATTGCCCAAAATCATTCCTTACGGCTCCTCCAAAGCCGCTCTCAATGCGATGAGCTTGAGCCTTGCGCATGAATATGGTCCCAAGGTGCGCGTCAACACACTCTCAGCGGGGCCGTTCTTGACCGATATTTCCAAGGCCTGGACCCAAGAGATGCGCGACGTAAACCCCAGCCCGCGCGGTCGCCCTGGCGACCCGCCAGACATTGTAACATCGGCCTTGTTCCTCGCCAGCCCGGCATCAGTTAACGTAACCGGCGGCATGGTCCGCTGCGATGGAGGGATTTGGTGATGCCAAACAGACTTGAACTCAGCAATTTTGATGGTCTTCTCAATTGGGATAATCTTCAGGATTGGATCGCGGCCCATGACCTTCCTGGTTCGGGCCCAATTGATGGCGTGACTCCCATTCTGGGCGGATCGCAAAACGCCCTCTTCATGCTGACCCGTGGCAGCGTGCGGCTGGTGCTCCGCCGACCACCCAAGCATCTGCGGCCCAACAACAATGAAACAATGCGCCGTGAAGCGCGCGTTTTGACTGCGATCAAAGACAGCGCCGTGCCTCATGCTGCTGTTTACGGATTATGCGATGATGAAAGCGTTATTGGCGCGACCTTTTACATCATGGCCCCACTGGATGGCTTTTCGCCGTTTCACGCCCTGCCAGAGGCCTACGCAGTCAATGCTAGCTGGCGGCGCGAAATGGGGGCGGAAATGATCCGCGCCTCTGCTGCACTCAGCACCGTGGATTATGTAGCTGCGGGACTATCAGATTTTGGCAAAGTGGAGAATTGGCACGGGCGGCAAGTGGACCGTTGGCGGTCACAGCTTGAAGGATACCACGAGATGGAGAATTATCCTGGTCACGCCCTCCCCCATGTTGATGCAACGGGCCGATGGCTCAATGATAACATGCCAAGTGATGGCCGTATCGGCATCATCCACGGCGATTTCCAATATCCCAACGTCATGTATTTCGATGATCGGCCCCAGATCTCCGGTCTTATCGATTGGGAACTTTCGACCATTGGCGATCCCCTGATTGATCTCGGCTGGATGCTTTCTAGTTGGTCGGGCGAAGGGGATCCTGAAGGTAAAGACACGGTCGTCACACCGTGGGATGGTTTTATGACCCGCGCGGAATTGATCGCACTTTACGGCGAGCTGACTGGGCGCGACATGGCTGCTATGCCATGGTTTTCAACTCTCGCGTGCTACAAGCTCGCCTGTATATTGGAGGGAAGTTATGCCCGTGCATGTGCCGGAAAGATACCCAAAGAAATGGGCGATCAACTTCATAAATACGCGCTTTGGCTAATGGCGCGCGCGCAACAAATCATTGGCACAGGCAAAGTCTGATGTCAGACGTTATGGGGCTGCGCATCATCGTCACTGGTGGCGCGAGCGGTATGGGCGAGGCGATCGTCAGGGACTTTACGCGTGAAGGGGCAAGGGTGGTTTCGCTTGATGTCAATGCTGCGGCGGGAGAAGTAATCGCAAGCACCGCTGGTGCCAGTTTCGTCCTCTGTGACGTTTCAGACGAAACTTGCGTTCAATCCGCCTTCGCGACATCAGTGGATATTATGAATGGCCTTGACGTTCTCGTCCACGCAGCAGGGGTCGCTCCAGGCGCACCGGCAGAGGCAATCACGCTTTCGGCCTGGGAGAATGTTTTTGCGATCAACGCGGGCGGCACGTTTCTAACGAATCAGGCAGCGTTCAAATATCTCAAGAAGAATGGCGGCCGCATCATCAATTTCGCTTCCTCAGCTGGCATCAGCGGCCTGCCGAACAAAGCGCACTATGCTGCAACCAAAGGTGCTGTCATTTCGTGGACGCGGACCATCGCAAAGGAATGGGGTCAATTCGGGATCACCGCAAACTGCATTGCCCCCGCCATCGAAACACCAATGTATCTCAAGACTCGCTCGCTGATGACCCCCGACGCTCTCGCCACGCTTGATGCTAAACTTGCGTCCGATATGCCAATCGACGGAAAGCTTGGCGACCCAGACCGCGATCTTGCTCCGCTCATGCGTTTTCTCGCCGGATCGGGGTCGCGTTTCATCACAGGACAGATATTTGCCGTAGATGGTGGCCTCACCATGGTTCGGTGATAGAAGCCAAATGATTGGGAGAAAAATATGCCGGGTCCGCTTGCAGGTATCAAAGTCGTAGAAGTTTCAATGTGGGCGTTTGTCCCCTCAGCGGGTGCGATGCTCGCCGACATGGGAGCGGATGTGATTAAGATAGAGCCGCACGCAGGCGATCCGGTCCGCGGGCTGGCGATGGCAGGAATACAGCCGGGCACGGGCGGCTTTACCTTCATGTATGAAATCTGGAATCGCGGCAAACGCAGCGTGACGCTTGATATCGCCGCCGAAGGCGCGCTCGAAGTGTTGCACAAGTTGCTGGAGGATGCTGATGTTTTCCTCACGAGCCTCCTCCCCCCTGCTCGCCGCAAACTCGGCATTGACGTGGGAGACCTCACGAACCGCTTTCCCAAGCTAATCTACGCCGTCGGCAGTGGCCAAGGCGTGCATGGGCCCGATGCAGAGAAGGGCGGTTACGACACGATCTCGTTCTGGTCTCGCACTGGTGTTGCTTCGGCTGTGACGCCCGATGACATGCCTTACCCACTGCCGATGCCAGGCGGAGCTTTTGGCGACAGTATGAGCGGATCGATGCTCGCCGGCGGGATTGCAGCCGCCATCGCACAGCGCGCTTTGACTGGTAAAGTCTCTGTCGTTGATGTTTCGCTGCTCAACGCCGGCATGTGGGTGATGCAACCAGGGATCGTCGCGACCAATCTGGTTGGCATTGCAGAGATGCCTAAGGCGGGGCGGCTCGGCCTGCCCAATCCGCTTGTCAATAATTATCGCACCTCCGACAAGCGCTTCATCGCGCTCTGCATGTTGCAGGGGCAGCGTTATTGGCCTGGGCTGTGCAAAGCGCTCGAAAGGCCTGATTTGATCGAAGACCCGCGTTTTGCCACGGATGCTAACCGCGCAGCGAATATCCTCGAATGTGTCTCGGTTCTCGACGATATCTTTGCCACCAAGACGCTCGCTGAATGGAAGCCGGTCCTCCTTACGCAAGACGGGCAATGGGATGTCGTCAAAAAAGTGAGCGAGCTGGCCGAAGATGCTGATGCCATCGCCAACCGTTTCATCCAGGATGTCGATTACGGCGATGGGCGCAGTATCAAGATGGTCAGTACCCCTGTGCAATTTGATCGACAGGCGCTCGATGCGAGGCCTGCGCCCGACCTTGGTGCCCATAACACCGAAGTACTAACCGCTCTTGGCTATGATGAGGATGAAATCATCGCCCTGCAAATCTCTGGCGCGATTTTCTAACGCTGACACACAAGGAAACACACATGACTGATCTATTGGGATATCAAGGCAAGCGGGTTGTAATCGCAGGGTGTTTTTCGGGCATGGGCGAAGCCTGCGCACGGCTGCTCGTGGAAGCGGGTGCCGAAGTCCACGGCGTCGACATCAAACCCTCGCCTGTCAACCTTGCCTCGTTCACCCAACTTGATCTTAAAGACACCGCTGCAATCGAGGCGGTAGCAGCGTCGATTGGCGGCGAAGTTGATGGCGTATTTAACTGCGCGGGCTTGCCGCAGACCTTTCCGGCGGAAGACGTGGTCGCCGTTAACTTCATCGGCATCCGTCATTGGACCTATCAGTGGATACCGCGCATGAAAAAAGGCGGGGCGATTGTCACCATCTCTTCCAATGCGGCGATGGGCTATCATGCAAAACTCCCCATGCTCAGCGAATTTATCGCTATTGAGGACCCCGCCGAGGCCCGTGCTTGGGTGAAGGCGCACCCTACCGAAGTGGCCGAAGGGTATGGCTTTTCCAAGGAAGCGATCGTGGTCTGGACGCAGCAACGCGGGGTTGATTTGATCAAGCAGGGCATCCGCATTAACTGCACGCTTCCCAGCCCCACAGCGACGCCAATGATGAAGGATTTTGAAATCGTTGCGGGAAAAAAGATTCTCGATATTTTTGCAAAACCGATTGACCGTCAGGCGACAGCGCTTGAGCAAGCTGGGCCATTGCTCCTGCTTAACTCACCGCTGGCCAGCTTCATCAGCGGCGTATGTGTGCCGGTTGACGCCGGATTTACAGGCGGAGTGATGACCGGTCTAATCGATATGCAGGCGCTAATGGCTGAGGCTATGGGGGGATAGGGCTGGCGAAGGGGGTTTGTGGGTTTGGCGTGATGGCAACGACAAATTTGGTAGTCGACGTCGCTTCCAATCCAAACCACCCCGATGCCGGGCTAAATGACCATCCCAGCCTGTATAAAAACCTTGAGCCTCAAGCTCCTGCTAAATATCCCTTTTGAATTGGCGGCGCATCTTTAGAACCGAAGAGTCGCTGAGTCCATGAACGAGGCAAAGCGTCGCGCGCGCTTTTTTTAAAAAATCCCCATGCCAATATCAGCAATCGAGTTGTCGTCAGGCCGGG
>JBEGTP010000146.1:0-6151 GCA_041179365.1 Pseudomonadota bacterium | reverse complement strand
TGGGCATTGCCTTCAACGATTCACCAATTCAATAAATATCCGGCTAGCAATTTCTATTGAGGCTTCATCATCCTTCGATAAACTTGCAACGCCGCAAGCTTTGCGGCGACTGTTCAAAAGCTCGCTTGCAACACCTTTGATCTCCAAGATGTTTGGAAGCCACCTTCCGTCAACCTTTGTAGGTTCAACAAATGCTTTAACGGGCAATTGGGACGACTTGCAGCCGCCGCTGACAGTTATCTCCAAATTCTCGGCTAACGTCATTAGAGATTTGCCGAACTTCCGGTTAGCCGAACAACTTGTAAAGCTGTCAACTCCCACGTCGCATGAAAAACGCCATTCCTCGACTTGAAAAAGCGAGACATGATGCGAGTTATCAGAATTGGCCAAAGCTGATGGCGACGGCAATGCAGCAAGTGCGAGTGCCATAATCATTCTCATCCCATCATCCCCGCAAACCGTTCAAACAGATAATGGCTATCCATTGGCCCCGGTGATGCCTCAGGGTGGTATTGCACGGAGAACGCTGGTGCGTCGGTTAGCTCGAACCCGCAGTTGCTCCCATCAAACAGCGAGACATGCGTCGCCTTTGCATTCTCCGGCAAAGTCTCCGCATCGACCGCGAAGCCGTGGTTCATGCTGGTGATCTCCACTGCCCCGTCGCTGAGCCGCTTGACCGGGTGGTTTGCGCCGCGGTGGCCCTGGTGCATCTTCACCGTCTTCGCGCCGACTGCCAGCCCAAGCATCTGGTGGCCGAGGCAAATGCCGAAAAGCGGCTTGCCGCTCGCGAGCCACTCACGAATCACGGGAACGGCATAGACGCCCGTCGCGGCGGGATCTCCCGGGCCGTTCGAGAGGAACAGGCCGTCGGGTTCGTGCGCCATAATATCGGCAAAGCTGGCAGTGGCGGGCACCACCGTCACTTCGCACCCAACGTCAACAAGGTTGCGGAGGATATTGGTTTTAATGCCATAATCAATGACGACGACCTTCTTCGTGCCGCGCGCTGCGTCGGGCTTGTCCCCTAGGGTCCACACCCCTTCTTCCCAACAATAACTCTGAAGTGTCGTCACGTCCTTAGCGAGGTCCATCCCCTCTAGCCCCGGCCAAGCCTTCGCCTGCGCCAGCAGCGCTGCGACATCAAATTGACCATCTGCCGCATGCGCAATCACACCATTGGGGGCCCCTGCCCGCCGGATCAGCCGTGTCAGTGCGCGAGTATCCACGCCTGAAATCCCAATCCGGCCATTGGCCTTCATCCACGCGTCAAAATTCTGGGTGGAGCGGAAATTGCTCGGCGCGGTCACATCCTGCCGCACAATCGCCCCTAAAGCACAAGGGCTTTTCGCCTCCAAATCTTCTGCATTCGTGCCGACATTGCCAATGTGGGGGAAGGCGAAATTGATGATTTGGCCCGCAAAGCTCGGGTCGGTCATAATTTCTTGATAGCCGGTCATCGCGGTATGAAAGCACACTTCGCCAACGGCGGCACCTTCAGCGCCAAAGCCTCGGCCCCAGATCACTTCGCCAGAACTCAAAACCAATACCGCTGTCGCTCCAGAAGGCGCGCGCGTAGAGGTGGGTTCGGCCATGATGGGGTCGCTCCGTTCAAGGGGTTTTGCAGCAATGTCGCTAAGGCATCATTGCTAGAGATGCGGGCGCGCAGCGTCAATCTATTAAAACGGGAATCTTCGCGCTAAAGATGGGGTTTCCACAGAAGATTTGAAGGACCGCCATGATTCGCGACGACATTAAAGCCGCGCAGATCACCGCCATGAAGGCCGGTGACACGCAGACCCGCGATACGACGCGGCTGATTATCTCGGCGATCAAGAACCGCGACATTGAAGCGCGGACGGGCAAGGCCCCTGCCGATGATGACACGCTCGTTGTTGAAGTGCTCCAGAAAATGGTCAAGCAGCGCCGCGAATCAATTGAGATGTTCGAAAAGGGCGGTCGCGCCGAACTCGCGGCGAACGAGGCGGCTGAGGTTGTGGTGATCGAGCGCTTCCTCCCCGCCCAGCTTTCTGATGCGGAGACGACCGCATTGATTGTTGGCATCAAGGCCGAGATCGGCGCGGAAAGCCTCAAAGACATGGGCAAGGTGATGGCCGTTCTTAAGGAGCGCCACGCGAGCGCACTCGATATGAGCAAAGCGAGCGGGCTGGTGAAAGCGGCGCTGGCGTGAATGCAGCCCTCCCGTGCGCGGGAGGAGAGGCATAAATCGTGTCGCTCTCTCCTACCTTCCTTGATGAGCTCCGCAGCCGGACACTCCTGTCTGGCTTGGTTGGCCGCACGCTCAAAATAACCAAGGCTGGGCGCGAGTTTAAAGGCTGTTGTCCGTTTCACAATGAAAAGACGCCAAGTTTTTACGTCAATGACGAAAAGGGCTTTTACCATTGTTTCGGCTGCTCGGCGCATGGCGACGCGATCAGCTGGATGACGGACCAGCGCGGGCTTGGGTTTATGGATGCGGTCAAAGAGCTTGCAGACGCCGCTGGCATGGAGGTCCCCGCTGCGGATCCACGCGCTGCCGAACGCGCCGAACGCGGCACGGCGCTGTATGACGTCATGGCGGCGGCGCAAAGCTGGTTTGTCGAGCAATTGGGCGGGATTGAGGGCGCTGATGCGCGGGCCTATCTTGAGAAGCGCGGCCTTAACGCGGCGACAATCAAGACGTTTGGGATCGGCTTTGCGCCCGATAGCAAAAGCAAGCTGAAGGCTGCGCTTGCGCGCTTCGGGGCTGAAAAGCTCGTGGATTCAGGGCTCCTGATTTCGGTTGAGGATAAAGAGCCCTATGACCGGTTTCGGGGTCGACTCATGATCCCAATCCGGGATCCGCGCGGGCGCGTGATTGCCTTTGGCGGACGCATTTTGGGTGCAGGGGAACCGAAGTATCTGAATTCGCCCGATACACCGTTGTTTGATAAGGGACGGACGCTTTACAATCTTGATCTTGCGGGCCCGGAAAGCCGGAAAAGCGCGCGGATGATCGTTGTAGAGGGGTATATGGATGTCATCGCGCTCGCACAGGCAGGTATTGCTGATGCCGTCGCGCCGCTGGGTACCGCACTCACCGAGCATCAGCTTGAGCGCTTGTGGCGCATGACCGAAAGGCCGCTGCTCTGTTTTGACGGCGATAGTGCTGGTCAAAAGGCAGCATTTCGGGGCCTCGTTCGCGCCCTGCCCGCGCTCAAGCCAACGCGCTCGCTCCGCTTTGTTACCCTCCCGCCGGGGCAAGACCCTGATGATCTTGTAAAATCCGGCGGCCGTGCGGCGATGGACACACTCATAGAACAGGCGGTTTCGCTTGTGGACCGGCTTTGGGCGCACGAGATGAGCGCGGCACCGCTTGCGACGCCCGAAGCGCGAGCAGGCTTAAAACGGCGTCTGATGGATCACGCGCAAACCATTGAAGATAAAGATGTTAGAAGCCACTACGTGCTGGAATTCAATAACCGGATCGATGCCTTGTTCCGCGCACAGGCACCGGCAGCACGAAACCGGAATTGGCGCCTGCCGCCCGAACGCCCGACAATGGAGAGCACACGCACGCTCAGCGGTAGCGGCGTTGAGCCCGCGCTGGCGCAGGCAATCCTTTCTGGATTGATCCGCCATCCGCACATGATTCTGGCGTGTGCAGAGCCGTTTTCGATCATTCCTTTTTCGGAAAAAGCGCATGATCAGCTGCGCCATGTGTTACTCGATGCCGCCTTTGACCATGCAGAGCTTGATTCTGAAGCAATCATCGCCATATGCGACTCGGCGGGACTCGGTTCATTGACCCGGAGCCTAAAGAATGCGAAGCGGCTTTCTTTCTCCTTTAACAAGCCTTTGGCCGATGCCGAGGTTGCTCAGCGGGATTTGATAGTCGCAATTGAGGCGCTTGCCGCGCGTCCTGTCCTTGATGCTGCTGTGGCAGCAGCGACGGCGGGATTGGCGGATAAGTGGGAAGAAACGGGATATGCAGAGCAGCAGCGCCTCCTTGAAGCGCGCCGCGATGCAGATCAGAAATTAGCAACGCTCGCCTCTGGCGATGATCGTGACGTATGACGGGGACTAAGATGGCCAAGACGAACACCGCAGAAGAGACCGACCAGGCAGAAGGCGGCGACGCTCCCCTGATTGATCTCAATGAGGCCAATATCAAGCGTTTGCTCGTCCGCGCTAAAAAGCGCGGTTATGTGACCTATGATGAGCTCAATGAAGCCCTGCCGCAGGATCAAATGTCTTCCGAGCAGATCGAAGACGTGATGTCTGCGATCAACGATATGGGTGTGCAAATCGTCGAGAATGACGATTCGAATGAAGACGGTGACGAAGTCGAGGCCGAAGCCGAAGACGAAATTGAAGCCGTCGATACCACCGACCCTATGGGAAGCGCCCCGGTCGAAAAGAAGAAGGAAGTTGTGGACCGGACGGATGATCCCGTTCGCATGTACCTCCGTGAGATGGGGGCCGTCGAGCTGCTCTCACGCGAAGGTGAAATCGCAATTGCCAAGCGCATTGAGGCAGGCCGCGATACCATGATCCTCGGACTGTGTGAGAGCCCTATCACCTTTAACGCCATCATTGGATGGTCTACCGCGCTCAACGAAGCCACGATGCAGTTGCGCGAGATCCTCGATCTTGACGCGATGCTTAACAAAGATCCCGCGCCCGAGGCTATGACCGAAGAAGGCGAAGGCGAAGACACGGGCGAGATTTCAGCCAAAACAGCGGGCCCGACCTTCAAAGAGGAAGCCGATGTTGAAGAAGAGCCTGTCGCCGAAGAGGATGACGAGGAAGAAGGCCTGACCGAACGCCGCGCGAAAGCGCCGGTGGACGATGATGATGAAGACAACACGCTGAGCCTTGCGCAGATGGAAGAAACGCTCAAGCCGATGGCGCTTGAGAAATTTGCTACCATTACATCGCTGTACAAGAAGTTTTCGAAGATTCAGGGTGCCCGCATGGAAACGCTTTCGGCGGGTGCGGAGCTTTCAGCGTCGGACGAAAAGAAATATCACAAGCTCCGCGAGGAACTGACGGCTGAAGTTGAGAGTGTTCAGTTTCACCAGAACAAGATCGAATATCTTGTCGATCAGCTGTATAGCTACAATCGTCGCCTAACCGCGCTGGGCGGTCAAATGCTGCGGCTTGCTGAGCGGCACAAAGTGCCGCGCAAGGCGTTTCTTGATAGTTACCTCGGCAAAGAGCTCGACGAGAGCTGGCTAGAGAGCGTGCGGATGATTGATCGCAAATGGGCGGCCTTTGCTGAAGCAGAAATGGATGCCGTTGAGCGCATTCGGGTTGAAATTTCAGAAATTGCGCAGGCAACGGGCATGGCGCTCGGCGAATTCCGCCGGATCGTCAACATGGTTCAAAAAGGCGAACGCGAAGCGCGCTTGGCAAAGAAGGAGATGGTGGAGGCCAACCTGCGGCTCGTCATTTCAATTGCTAAGAAATATACCAACCGTGGGCTTCAATTCCTTGATTTGATTCAAGAAGGTAACATCGGCCTGATGAAGGCGGTTGATAAGTTTGAATATCGCCGGGGCTATAAATTCAGCACCTATGCAACGTGGTGGATCAGGCAAGCCATCACGCGCAGCATCGCGGATCAGGCGCGCACGATCCGTATTCCTGTCCACATGATCGAAACCATCAACAAGCTTGTGCGGTGTTCGCGTCAGTTCCTTCATGAAAGTGGGCGCGAGCCGACCCCTGAAGAAATGGCCGAGCGCCTTTCGATGCCGCTTGAGAAGGTACGCAAGGTGATGAAAATCGCCAAGGAGCCCATTTCGCTCGAAACGCCAATCGGTGACGAGGAAGATAGCCATCTGGGCGATTTCATCGAAGACAAAAACGCGATTATTCCCGTTGATGCGGCGATTCAGGCAAACCTAAAGGAAACGGTAACGCGCGTTCTCGCGAGCTTGACGCCGCGCGAAGAGCGCGTGCTCCGCATGCGGTTTGGCATCGGCATGAACACCGATCACACGCTTGAAGAAGTGGGCCAGCAGTTCAGCGTCACGCGCGAACGTATCCGGCAAATTGAAGCCAAAGCGCTACGGAAGCTTAAGCATCCGAGCCGGAGCCGCAAGATGCGCAGTTTCCTCGATCAATAGGCGGCGATTTTAAGGCCCCTCAGAGGGTGTTGGAAATCATT